>NZ_JBQSWV010000026.1:0-47062 GCF_052377495.1 Corynebacterium sp. AOP36-E1-14 | reverse complement strand
GTACGGTCGAGCACACCTTCGACCGGCCCTACAAGGAGACGATCTTCTTCGGCTCCGAACGCTGGGAGGAGTTGGCCGGCCACGCGGTCCTGGACCTGAAGGCGGTGCGGGATTCACTCGATCCCCACGATCCGATCAACATCCAGTACACCTCGGGGACGACCGGCATGGCCAAGGGAGCCACGCTGACCCACCACAACATCCTCAACAACGGCTACCTCATCGGTGAACGGCTGAGCTACACCGAGAACGACCGGGTGGTCGTTCCGGTACCGATGTTCCACTGCTTCGGCATGGTTCTGGGGGTTCTGGCCGCCTTCACACACGGGGCGGCGGTGATCTTCCCGGGGCCGGTCTTCACTCCGGAGAGCACGTTGGAGGCGGTCCACCTGGGACAGGGGACAAGCTTGCTCGGCGTCCCGACCATGTTCATGGCCGAACTGCGGGCACTGGAACAGCTCAAGGAGAAGGGCAAGGAGTTCGACCTGTCCGGTCTGCGCACCGGGATCATGGCGGGGACCTCCTGTCCCACGACGACGATGCGTGAAGTCATCGACGTCCTCGGCATCACGGAGATCAGCATCTGCTACGGGATGACCGAGACCTCGCCGGTCAACCACCAGACCCTGCCAGATGACCCGGTGGAGAAGAGGGTCGAGACGGTCGGCCGGGTCGGTCCGCATCTGGAGGTGAAGGTCGTCGACCTCGACGGGGCCACTGTGCAGCGTGGGGTACAGGGTGAGCTGCTGGTGCGCGGTTACTCGGTGATGCGTGGATACTGGGACATGCCGGAGAAGACGGCGGAGGCGGTCGACCCCGAGGGGTGGATGCACTCCGGTGACCTCGGTGTGATGGACACCGAGGGTTACGTCCAGGTCACCGGCAGGATCAAGGACATGGTCATCCGCGGCGGGGAGAACATCTACCCGCGGGAGATCGAGGAGTTCCTGTACGAGCACCCCGACATCGCCGACGTCCAGGTCATCGGGGTGCCCGACGAGAAGTACGGCGAGGAGCTCATGGCCTGGGTCATCATGGATGACGGCAAGGAACCGCTGACCGTGGAGGACATCCGTTCCTACTGCGACGGCCAGTTGGCCAGGTTCAAGGTGCCCAGGTACGTGCACGTCACGGACGCTTTCCCGATGACCCTCTCCGGCAAGGTCAGGAAGGTCGAGATGCGGGAGAAGTCCATCAGCATCCTGGGGATCTACGAGAAGTCCTCGCCCCGTCGGTGAGCGCCCGCCGTGCGGCGTTGACGCCGCACATGAAGTGCACCCCACCGCCGGGAGCGGTGGACGAGGAGCACAGGTAGACCCCCTCCACCCCGGTGGAGTAGGGGTCCGGGCTCAACCGGGGACGGGCGATCAGCTGGACCAGGTCGTTGGCCCCGCCGGAGATGTCCCCGCCGAGGTTGTTGGCGTTGTGCTCCTGCACCGCCGACGGGGGAGAGGCGACCCAGTCCACGACCGTGTCGCGGAAACCGGGGGCGGCCCGCTCGATCTGGGCGGTGACGAGCTCGAAGGTCTCCTGCGCGCTGCCGTCCCATCCGGCGGGCACGTGGGCGTAGGCCCACAGCGGGTTCAGCCTGCGCCCACCGGTGACTCTGCTGCGCGAGGGGTCGGCGAGGTACTGCTGGCCGACGAGGGTGAACGGGCGGCGGGGGAGCCGTCCCGACCAGCAGTCCTTCTCGGCGGCGGCGATCTCCTCGGCCGTGCCGCCGAGGTGGACGGTGCCGGCGCGGTGGGCGTCCGGCGACAGCCACGGCACGTCGCCGTCGAGCACGTAGTCGATCTTGGCGACGGCGGGGCCGCGGCGGAACCGTGACCATGCCCGCGCGGTGCGGGCGGGCAGCCGCTCGCCGAGGATGCCGGCGGCGGTCTCCACGGAGGTGTCGAGCAGGACGATGTCGGCGTCCTGCGCCTGCGCCAGGTCAGTGACACGGGTGTCGGTGAGCACCGTGCCCCCGAGCTCCTCGAGCTCGGCGACCAGGGCGTCGGCGATGGACTGGGACCCTCCCACGGCGACGGGCCAGCCGTGCCGGTGTCCGGCGACGGTCAGCAGCGTGCCGGCCGCGGAGGACGCCGGGAGGTGCAGCGGGGTGAAGGCGTGGGCGGCGACACCGGCGAACAGGGCGCGCGCCTCCGCCGAACGCCACCGCCGCCACGACCAGGACGCCGGCAGCGCCGCACCGGCCCCGAAGGCGGCCAACAGCACCGGGTGGCGGGGCACGTGCAGCAGCGGGCCGAGGAACTCCTCGGCGACGGCGTCCGCCCGCGTCGCGAGCGGACCGAAGGACGCCTGCCAGAGCCGTCCGTCCTGCCCCGGGAGTCCTTCGCCGGTGGTCTGCGGCGAGGTGTGCAGTGTGGCGGAGCGTCCGGCGGACAGGACGTGGACCATGTCCACCGGCGCGGAGGCGAAGCGCAGCCCGTGGCGTCGCAACGCCGGCCCGAGCGAGGGGTCACGCAGCAGCGGGCTGGCCTGGGCCAGCGGATGGGCCGCCGAGCACAGGTCGTGCAGTACCCCGGTGTGCATCAGTTCGGCGCTGCGCACCCCGCCGCCCACCGTGGGTTCGGCCTCGAGCACGGTGACGTCCAGCCCGGCCCGGGCCAGGACGACCGCGGCGGCCAGTCCGTTGGGGCCGGAACCGACGACGGTGGCGGTGGATGCAGGCATGGCACCGACCCTATCGCGCGACCGTCGAATATCGCCCGAACCGCACCCGGAACGCCGTCGGGGACCATAATGGGACGCACGGAACTCTTCCACGAAAGGAACATGGCACCATGAGCAACCCCACCCCGTCCCCCGAGGACGTCGTCATCGTCGGAGCCGCCCGCACCGCCCAGGGCAAGATGCTCGGCGTGCTGGCCTCCAAGTCCGCCGTCGAGCTCGGCGCGGCGGCCATCACCGGTGCCCTGGAGAGGGCGGGTGTGGCGGCGGATACCGTCGACTACGTCTACATGGGCCAGGTCGTCCAGGCCGCCGCCGGCCAGAACCCGGCGAAGCAGTCCGCGGTCACCGCGGGCCTGCCGATGTCCACCCCGGCGGTCACCGTGAATAAGGTGTGCCTGTCCGGGCTGGACTCGGTGATCAACGGTGCGCGCATGCTCAAGGTGGGTGACGCGCAGGTCGTGGTCGCCGGTGGTCAGGAGTCGATGACCAACGCCCCGCACCTGGCCGCCGGTGTGCGCGCCGGGGCGAAGTTCGGTTCGCTGGCGCTGCAGGACTCCCTGGAACGCGACGGTCTGGCCGACCCCGTGCACGGCACGGCGATGGGTGTGGAGACCGAGGCCGGCAACACCGACCGAGGCATCACCCGTGAGGCGCAGGACGAGGTCGCCGCCCTGTCGAACCAGCGCGCCGAGGCCGCCATCGCCGACGGCACCTTCGCCGAGGAGATCGTGCCCGTGGAGGTCCGCAGGCGTCGCGAGACCGTGGTCGTCGACACCGACGAGGGCGTGCGCCCGGGCACCACGCAGGAGGGGCTGGCCGCGTTGCGTCCGGCGTTCGCGAAGGACGGGACGATCACCGCCGCCTCGGCGTCACAGATCTCCGACGGTGCGTCGGCCGTGGTGCTGACCACGCGTGCCTACGCCGAGGAGAACGGGTTGACCGTCCTGGCCACCCTGGGTGCCGCCGGCGAGACCGCGGGGCCGGACACGTACCTGCACTCCCAGCCGGCGCAGGCGGTCTCCGCCGCACTCGACAAGCAGGGCTGGTCGACGTCCGACCTGGACTTCCTGGAGGTCAACGAGGCCTTCGCCTCCGTGGTGGTGCAGTCGGTCAAGGACCTTGACTACCCGCTGGAGAAGACGAACATCCACGGCGGCGGTATCTCGCTGGGCCACCCGATCGGCGCCTCGGGCGCCCGCCTGGTGGTGACCGCCGCCTACGAGCTCAACCGTCGTGGCGGGGGACGTGCCGCGGTGTCGCTGTGCGGTGGCGGCGGTCAGGGCGACGCGCTGCTGCTCTGGCGCTGACGTCCCCCCCCCACGGCTTCGGGGAGGTGGGGTCAGGGGCGGTAGCCGAGCCGGCGGGCGGCGAGTTCGCGCAGGATCTCCACCGTCCCGCCGCCGATCCCGTTGATCCTCATGTCACGGTACTGCCGCTCGACCTCTGTGCCCTCCATGAACCCGGCGCCGCCGAACAGCTGGACGGCCTGGTGGGTCACCCATTCCCCGGTCTCGGTGCAGGTGTTCTTGGCGAAGCATGCCTCGGCGACCAGGTCGTCCTCCCCGTCCTCCACCCGGTCGACGAGACTGCGGACGTAGGTGCGTGCGACCTCCGTCCGTCGGGCCATCTCCGACAGCGTCATCTGGATGCTCTGACGTGCGATCAGGGGTTCACCGAAGGTCTCCCTGTCGCGGCACCACTGGACACTGAGGTCGAGGCAGCGCTGCGCCTGGGAGTAGGCCTGGATGGCCATGCTCAGCCGTTCGGTCACGAAGGCCATGGAGATCAGGAGGAACCCGGAGTTCTCCTCACCGACGAGGTTGCCCGTGGGGACGCGCACGTCGGTCAAGGAGATCTCGGCGGTGTCGGACGAGCGCCACCCCATCTTCGTCAGCTTGCGGGTGACCTCGAAGCCCGGGGTGTCGTTGTCCACGACGATCAGCGAAACCCCCCCGGGCACCTTTGAGCGCATCGCCGCCGGTGCGGGCGGCGACGACGGTGAATTCACCGCGGACGGCGGAGGTGATGAAGGTCTTCGAACCGTTGATGACGTACTCGTCGCCGTCCTTGACGGCGGTGGTCTTCAGGTTGCCGACGTCGGAGCCGCCACCGGGTTCGGTGATCCCGAGGGAGCCGATCCTGTCGCCGCTCAGGGTGGGACGGACGTACTTGTCGATGAGGTCGTGGTCCCCGCCGGCGACGATGTGGGGGCAGGAGATGGTCACGGTGAACAGTGACGCCTGGACACCGGCGGCCACCCCGGCCTCGTGCATGGCCTCGGCGACGGCAGTCGACTCGCGCATTCCCGCGCCCTCCCCACCTGCCTCGGTGGGGAATGCCAGGCCCAGGAGGCCGAGTTTGCCTGCTTTCCCGGAGAGCTCCCGGGGGATCTGTCCATCCTCCTCCCACTGGTCCTGGTAGGGGAGGATCTCGGCCGCGGAGAAGTCGACGGCCGTCTTGCGGAGTGCGGCGATCTCTGGGGTGTTCCAGTGCTTGTGGCTCATACAGGTCCTTTCGTGATGTGGGTCAGGTGTCTGTTACCGATTATGGACGACTGATTTCGGCGGGCCGGCGAAGATCTGCGCGAATTCCGCCCACCGCCGGGGTTCCTCGCCCTCGAAGACCAGGGAGAGATCCTTGACCTCCCGTCGCTGTGAGACGAACAGGCAGAAGTCCAGCGCAGGCCCCTTCACCGTCCCGATGGCAGATCCGTCGTCGGGCCCCCACGACCACGTCCCGCCGTCGGGGGACTCGAGTTCGACGAGGAACTCCCCCTCGGGCGCGGTGAGGTCGTTGATGACGTAGGAGAAGTCGCGGGTGATCACCCCCAGGTGGCAGATGTCCCGCAATCCGCCGGACACGGGGCGTTCGATGCCCAGGGCGTCCGCGACGTCCTGGCCGTGGGCCCACGTCTCCATGAGTCTCGCGGTCGCCATGGAGCGCAGGCCCATAGGCGGTCCGAACCACGGGTACTTGCGTGGCGTGCCGGCCGCCTCCTGCCGAAAAGCCTCGTCAAGTTGCTTTCTCGATGTGCGCCAACGTTCCAGCAGCTCCGGGATGGGGGATGCTGCCCCCTCCGCCGCCGTCCTGTCGGTGATGCTCTCCGGGTTCGCCCGCGCATCGAGGTCGTAGGTCGAGAAGGGCCCGTCGTCGCTGGTCGAGGCGAGCGAGGCCGAGGCTGCCTCGTCGGTCCATGACAGATGGGCGATCTGGTGGGCGATGGTCCACCCGGGCGCGGGGGTCGGACGAGACCATGTGGAGCCGTCGATGTCCCGGACCAGCCCTTCGAGGGCGTCGCCCTCTTTTCTGAGGACGTCCAGGGTGGCGAGGGTGGGATCGGGGGAAGTGGGCATGGAACCTCCGGTGTCGGGGTGATGTGCACCACATACTGACATACTTTCCTGCAAAAAAGAAGCACTTGCGATTAATTTTTGAACCCTGTATGTCTTGTCGGCAAAACAAGATTCGCGGATCAGATGACGGATGGGAGAGGTAGCCATGGGAGACAGGCTCGATCGTGGGTTCGGCAACTGGGTCACACTGCACAGCAAGAGGTATCCGGAGTCGGTGGCCTACATCGACGGTGAGACCGGATCCGTACGGACGTATGCTCAGCTCGAGGAGCGTACGAACGCGCTGGCGGACGTGCTCGCCAAGCGCGGTACGGCACGTGGGGACCGGGTCGCCCTCGTGACGATGAATTCCATCGAGACGATGGAGATCCTGGTGGCGGTGGCGAAGCTCGGGGCGATTGCGGTGCCGATCAACTACCGTTTGACGTCGAAGGAGATCGAGTTCATCCTCCTGGACTCGGGCGCGTCGAGCCTGTTCTTCTCGATGCCGTTCCTCGACCTCGTGAATGACGCGTGTACGGACGAGACCAGGGTTCGTGACCGGTTCGTGGTCCCGGATTCGGAGATGAGGTTGACCGGGAAGTCGTCGGACCTCGAGGCCATGATCACCCGGGGAAGTTCGGAGCGAGTGGTGCGGGAGGTCAATGAAGCCGACATCTGCGTGGTGATGTACACCTCCGGCACCACCGGCAAGCCGAAGGGAGCCATGCTGAGCCACGGGAACTTCGTCTGGAACGCGGTACACAGTCTAGGGCTCGGTGATGGCTGGACCGCAGGGGACAGGACGATCTCAGCGGCACCCCTGTTCCATATCGGGGCGCTCGGCGTCAACACCCTGCCGTTCCTCTTCATCGGCGGGAGTTGTGTGGTCCTGGAGAACTTCGTCCCGGCGAACTGGATCTCCTCCGTCGAGAAGTACGGGGTCACCAATGCATTCCTCGTGCCCGTGATGTGGTCGGCCGTTCTCGGTGACGCGTCCTTCGGGGCAGGGCAGGTGCGGAGCCTACGTTTTGCCGTCTCGGGAGGAGCTCCCTGTCCGGTCGCGGTGATCGAGGCTATGCGTGAACTCGGGGTCCCGTTCACCGAGGGGCTGGGGATGACCGAGACGAGCCCCCTTTGCGCCGTGCTACGTCAGGACGAGGGACTTCGGAAGAAAGGCACGGTAGGAAAGCCCGTACAGCAGGTCGAGTTCCGGATCGAGGACGACGCCGGGGAGGACGTGGGGGTTGGACGCGTTGGCGAACTACTCGTGCGCGGCCCGAACGTGTTCTCCGGCTACTGGAACAATCCGAAGGCGACGTCCGAGGCTCTCCGGGACGGCTGGTTCCACACCGGAGACCTGGCCAAGGTGGACGAGGAGGGGTTCTACACGTTGGTGGACCGCAAGAAGGACATGGTCATCACCGGAGGGGAGAATGTCTATTCAACCGAGGTGGAGTCGGTGGCGCGCGGGCACCCGGACGTTCGCGACGTTGCGGTGATCGGCATCCCGGACGAGAAGTGGGGTGAGGCGGTGACCGCGGTGGTGGTTCGAGCCGAAGGTTCCTTGCTGACGCCTGAGGAGCTGATCGCGTGGTCGCGCCGAAGCTTGGCGGGGTTCAAGGTGCCGAAGTCCGTGGAGTATGTCGACGTCCTACCGCGCAATGCCACCGGTAAGGTCCTCAAACGAACGCTGCGCGCTGAACGCACCGGGGGTGAGATGTCTGTACGCCGGTGACGATGCGCTTGTACTCACCCGAGCAACAACGTGATCACCGCGATGGAGGGGATGGACAGCATCGTGCTGATCACCGCGGTATCGCGGGCCAGCACGGTGTTCACACCGAAACGCTGCGAGTAGGTGAACACGTTCTGCGCCGTCGGCAGTGCCGCCACCACGACGAACACCAGGAGAGCGGCACCGGAGGCGTCGAAGAGCAGGCGGGCCGCGGCGTAGGCGATCAGGGGGTGCACGACGGTCTTGGTCAGTGCGGCGAGCCACACGCTGCGCCGTGGACTGGTCTCCCGGTCGAGGACGGAGACCTCCGCCATCGACAGCCCGAAGGCGACGAGGGCGGCCGGCACGGTGCCTGCGGCAAGCAGTGCGACGGGCTCGGCGAGCATCTCCGGCAGCGTCCAGCCCGTGTTCGTGTACAGCAGGGACAGGACGATGCCCACGGCGGCCGCCACGATCAGTGGGTTCCGGATGACGCCGAGAACGAGTTCGCGCACCAGGGGGCCGATGTTGCTGCCGGCATCCGCGGCGTCCCGGCGGGCCTTGCGGGTGGTCACGTCCAGCAGTAGGACGGTGGCCGGACCGTACAGGGCGACCTGGAAGATGATCACCGGGAGTGAGGCGGTCGGGTCGTCGAGGACGTGGGTGGTGATGGGCACGCCGAGGTTCGAGCCGTTGCAGTAGGAGCAGGCGAGCATCGTGATCAGGCTGTCGGACGTCGGCCGGCGGGCGAGGAAGCGGTAGCCCAGGAATCCGACGGCCCCGGCGAGCAACGTGCTGATGACCACGATGGCGAGGTTCTCGCCGAAGACGGTGGCGAGGTCGGCCTCGCGCAGGAAGTTGATCAGCAGTGCGGGGGTGGCGAGGTAGAACACGAACATGTTCAGCGCGTACACCGCATTCGGTCCGAGCAGTCTGCGGCGGCCCACCAGGTAGCCGAGCGCGATGATGATCACCACCACCATGAACCCACTCAGAACGTTAAGCATGTGCACCATTAGATCAGGCCGGTGACCGCCCCCGACGATGCGGGGGAGGTGACCGGCCTGCTGCGGTGAGGAGGGCTGGTGTCAGCGGTTGTAGACCACGTACGACTTCGCCCACTTGTCGCAGATGTGCTGGCGGTGCGGGTCGCGGGCGATGAGCACGCCGAGGGCGGCGTAGATCGCGATGGATGCGATATTGCCGATGAAGGGGATCCATCCGACGACGATGCCCGCGAGGTACCAGCTGTTACGGATGAAGGAGTCCTTCGCGGAGATGACACGGCCGTCGGCGTCGACGACCTTGATACCCAGGGCCATCTTGCCCAGCGTGCGACCCGCGGTGGTCTCCATGCCGACACGGTAGGCGAACCACAGGACAAGGGAGAGCAGTGAGTAGAGGTAGAAGTTGCCGAGGTCGAGCTCGGGCTCGACACCGACCTGGCCTGCGTCCAGCCAGGCGGAGTAGTCGTCCATCCACGACATGAAGCCCGGGGCGATGAAAATCGCAGCCAGGACGACGGCCACGAGGAAGAAGAGGAGGCCGTCCAGCAGGAAGGCGCCCAGCCGTCGACCCGCCCCCGGGTACGCGTTGGAGGGGACGAGGCTGTTCGGGTCGTAGGCCTGCTGACCGTAGCCGAAGTCCTGGTTGGGGTACTGGGGCAGGCCACCCTGCCCGGTGTAGTCACCGTAGGAGGGCATGCCGCCGGTGTGCTCGTTGCGATCCTCGGGGGAGTTGTTCGGGTTGTACGGGTTCGTCATGTGGCCTTTCACGGTGTGTATGGACGTCTCAGGGTAACACCCCGTCGACGGGTACGACTGAACCCCGCCTCCGGCACAGGGCCGGGACGGGGTTCAGAAGGTCTTAGTTAAACGCGCGCTGCTGCTACGTCGGAGTCCGAGGCAGGATCAGCGGCTGTGGAACGGCAGGAGAGCCATTTCACGGGCGTTCTTGATCGCGGTGGCGACCTCGCGCTGCTGGCGGGGGGTCAGGCCGGTGACGCGGCGGCCACGGATCTTTCCGCGGTCGGAGATGAACTTACGCAGCAGTGCGTAGTCCTTGTAGTCGACGGTCTCGATGCCCTCGGCCTTGAGCGGGTTCTTCTTCGGGCGGCGGGACTGCTCGAGCCGCGCCTTCTTGTGGTTGGTGCGCTTCATGCGTGTGCTCCCTTTTACCAGCTGGACTTGCGAACGCCGGGCAGCTCACCGCGGTGAGCCATCTCGCGGACGCGGACACGGGACAGACCGAACTTGCGGAGGTAACCGCGGGGACGGCCGTCGGCGGCGTCACGGTTACGAACACGCACGGGGGCGGCGTCGCGCGGCTGACGGTTCAGCTCGAACTGAGCCTCGGCACGCTGGTCGTCGGTGGAGTTCGGGTTCTTGATGATCGCCTTGAGCTCGGCACGGCGCTCAGCGAAGCGAGCGACGATTTCCTTACGCTGCTCGTTCTTCGCGATCTTGGACTTCTTAGCCATAGATTAACGCTCCTCGCGGAACTCGACGTGCTTCCGGACGATCGGATCAAACTTCTTGAGCGTGATCCGGTCCGGGTTGTTCCGCTTGTTCTTGCGGGTCACGTAGGTGTAACCGGTGCCCGCGGTGGACTTCAGCTTGATGATGGGGCGGATATCGTTACGTGCCATCAGATCTTCTCCCCACGTGCGCGGATCTTGGCGACGACGGCTTCAATGCCGTTCTTGTCGATGGTCTTCAGGCCCTTGGTGGAGACGTTCAGCGTGATGGAACGACCCTCGGAGGGCAGGTAGAACGAACGGCGCTGGATATTCGGGTTCCAGCGGCGGTTCGTGCGGCGGTGCGAGTGCGAGACGGTTTTGCCGAAACTCGGCTTCCGACCCGTGACCTGGCAATGTGCCGACATGGGTATCTTTCTCCTTCCGCCCGCGTAAGCGGTCCCTCGTGCCGCGCCGACAGTGGAGGACACCACTGCGAAAACCCACATCTAGACGGGATGTGGGGCCGGGGCACTGTCTGGGGCCGATCGCGCGTGCGATGACGTTTACTAAGACAACAGCGTTGCACGACACTACCCCATGGTGGCGTGCAGGCATAATCGTTGTGGGGGAGAGGTCCGGGCCGGCCGGCGATTTTCCACCACGGGTGTGCAGGGGATAGGATGACAGATCGTGTTGCGCCCTGCATGTCGTCATTTCTGCACGGACGCGCCCACACTCCAAACCCGACCCAGGCACGACCTGCCGTGCCGGGCACCGACTCCGGTGTCCGGGGCGAGGGACCGACCTGGCGCACAACCCTGAGGGATTGAGAATGAAGAACGATATCCACCCCGACTACCACCCGGTGGTCTTCAAGGACGCCAGCACTGGCCACCAGTTCCTGACGCGTTCCACCGCCACCTCCGACCGCTCCGTGGAGTGGGAGGACGGCAACGAGTACCCGCTGATCGTCGTTGACGTCACCAGCGAGTCCCACCCCTTCTGGACGGGTGCACAGCGTGTCATGGACACCGCCGGTCGCGTCGAGAAGTTCCAGCGTCGCTACGGCAACCGTGTTCGCCGTACCAAGAAGAACGAGGAGGGCTAAGAAATGGCAGTTCCGAAGCGCCGTCTTTCCCGCGCCAACACCCACCACCGCCGTTCGAACTGGAAGTCCGACAACGTCGCACTCCAGACCGCGAAGATCGACGGCAGTGAGGTCCAGATCCCTCGTCGCCTGATGAAGGCCGCGAAGCTGGGTCTGGTCGATCTCGACTAGTTCGCGACCACGTTCGCGCACTACCCGGACGCCCCCGCCGACACTGTCGGCGGGGGCGTCCTCGCGTCTTCTGCCGTACCGCCCCCGCGGGAGCCTCTTACGTTGCATCCTGGCAATGTTCCCGCGTCCGTGCTGTTCGCCGCGCATGCTAGTTCGAGTCGGTTGACGGTTCCCTGTCAGTTGACTGTGGTTTCGGCATAGCGGTGTCGTTTCCGCGTGGTCCTGGTGCAGAATGGCGGGATGAAGATTCTTGTTGTCGACGACGATCAGACGGTAAGGGACTCTCTACGTCGCTCTCTCACGTTCAACGGCTACGACGTAGCTTCGGCGGGAGACGGTGACGACGCCCTCCGTCAGATTCGTCAGGAGTCACCGGACCTGGTGATCCTCGACGTCGAGCTCGAGGGGGTCGACGGCCTCACAGTGTGCCGCGACCTCCGAAGTGCCGGAAACGACGTCCTTATACTCATGCTCTCCGAAAGTACCGATGTCTCCGACCGTGTGACGGGCCTCGACGCCGGGGCGGACGACTTCATGTCGAAGCCGTACGCCCTCGAGGAGGTGCTCGCCCGGGTGCGCTCCCTGCACCGTCGGTCCGTGCGTACCGCCGTCGCCAAGAGCGTCGAGGTCAAGCCCCTCGCCTTCGAGGACCTGTCGCTGAACCCGGAGACCCGTGAGGTCAGCCGCGGTGACCGGAAGATCAGCCTGACCCGTACCGAGTTCGCCCTGCTGCAGCTGCTGATGCGCAACCAGCGCAAGGTGCTCAGCCGCACGAAGATCCTCGAGGAGGTCTGGGGCTACGACTTCCCGACGTCCGGTAACGCCCTGGAGGTCTACATCGGCTACCTGCGTCGTAAGACGGAGGACGGTGGGGAGTCCAGGGTCATCCACACCGTGCGCGGCGTGGGCTACGTGCTGCGCGACGACGCGCCGTAAACCCTCCTGCTGGCAGAATGCTGAGTGCGCGCCCCACGCTTGCCGTGTGTGGCGCGCACACGTTCCGATCACACTGTCAGGCGGCGCGGACGGGACGTCAATCTGGGTCAGCCATAATTAGTTACGTCAGAACATAGTTGAGTCAGCCGACGGGACACGCCGGCGAAGGAGAGTCAGATGTCCGGGGAAGATCGGAACGGCAACGACTACAACGGCGCAGGCGGCCCCGCCGGCGTAGGCGGATCACACGAGGCGGGGACCGACGCCTGGGGGAGGACCTCACCGGACTACCGGCAGGGCGCGCCCGACGGGCAGTCCGGCTTCTCCGACCCCGGCGCACAGCAGCGACACTGGGAGGCGCTGTCCAGCCAGTACCCCAGCAACGAGGGGATGCCCGGCTACCCCGTGGCAGGGCCCGAACTTCCCACGGGCGGCGCGCCTGCGGCGACGAAGGACTCTCCCCGCAGGTTCTCCACCCCGGTGGTCGCCGCCCTGGTGCTCGCGGTCGGTGTCGCTTCGGCGGCCGTCACCGCCGGCATCGTCCAGAACGGCGACAGCAGCTCCGGCGTCACGTCCTCCCTGAACAGCTCGGGCAGCGGTGAGAGGGAGAACACCTCCGACCCCGACCCGGGAACGGTGGAGGACGTCGCCTCGAACGTGCTCCCCAGTGTCGTTTCCATCCAGGTCACCACCCAGCAGGGTGGTGCTGAGGGTTCCGGTTCGATCATCAGCTCCGACGGGCTCATCCTCACCAACAACCACGTCGTCTCCGGCTCCGACGAGGGCGAGATGACCGTCACCACCAACGACGGGCGCCAGCTGCAGGCCGACGTCGTCGCCACCGACCCCCAGACCGACCTCGCCGTGGTCAAGGCCAACGGCGCCGACGACCTGCAGCCCATCGCCATCGGCGACTCCGACTCCCTCCAGGTCGGCGAGACCGTGGTAGCCGTGGGCTCGCCGCTCGGCCTGTCCTCGACCGTGACCACCGGCATCGTATCGGCGATGAACCGTCCCGTGCAGGCCGGCGGTGAGGACGGCGGCGAGGCGTCGCTGATCGACGCCATCCAGACCGACGCCGCCATCAACCCGGGCAACTCCGGCGGTGCCCTGGTCAACCTCCAGGGTGAGCTCGTCGGCATCCCCTCGGTGATCGCCACCCTCGGCGGCGAGATGGGCGGGGAGTCCGGGTCGATCGGCCTGGGCTTCGCCATCCCCTCCAACCAGGCGGAGGACACCGCCCAGCAGCTCATCGACAACGGTTCGGCCACCCACCCGGTCATCGGGGCGACGGTCAACACCGGCACCGAGACCTCCTCCAACGGGGCCGAGATCGTCAAGGTCGTCGGCGGCGGTCCGGCGGCAGACGCCGGGATCCGCGACGGCGACATCGTGACCAAGGTCGACGACCGGATCGTGGACAGCGGCGTGAGCCTCATCGCCGCCATCCGGTCCCACAACGTCGGAGACGAGGTCACGCTGACCGTCACCGACGGTAACGGTGGCAATGAACGGGAGATCGGTGTGACGCTGTCGGCGTCCGAGGACGACTAGTCCGCGACCATTCAACCCCCTAGACCTATACAGCGGGCCGTTCTCCGGATACCGTTGACGGGACCCCGCACACCGCGACGGGCTGAGAAGTACCTGAGGAGCTCACCATCATGTCCCAAGAACACTATGTCGACACCGACGAGACCGAAGACTCGGCCGGTGTGATCACCGTGCCGGGCATCGAGGACTTCGCCCGCGTGGAGCAGGAGTCGATCGAACGCCTCGACGCCGAGATCACCGAGCCGGGGGACGAGGTCTTCCGCTCCATGGACATCCAGGAGAACGGCCGGGAGTCGAACAACCCGCGCCATTCCCTGCTGCACGCCCTCGTGGTGATCGTCACCGACCATCCGGACGACGCAGACCAGTCCGGTGAGCTCGTGGCGGAACTCCTCGCCGAGGAGGACTACATGGTGGACGCGGTGCTCACCGTCGAGTCCGGCAAGTCCGCGGTCCGCCAGGCACTGGAGACCGCCGTCGTCGGCGGCGCGGACCTGGTCATCACCGTCGGCGGCACCGGCGTCAGCCCCAGGGACAAGGCACCGGAGGCCACCAAGGCGGTCCTGGACAAGCGGATCCCGGGTCTCTCCCAGGCACTGCGGTCGTCCGCGCTGGCCTGCAACGCCGTCGACGGCGGGCTGTCGCGTGGTGTGGCGGGGGTGTCCGGGTCCACCGTGGTGGTGAACCTCGCCGCCACGCGCGGTGCGATCCGCGACGGAATGGCCACGCTGTGCCCTCTGGTGCGCCACGTCATCGCGGACCTCAGCAGGGCATGAGACGCCGTCGTAGGACGGGCGTGCTGGGCAAGGGGCATGCCCCGGACCTCGATCTGGACATCAACCTGGGCAGCCAGGGAAGCAGGGAAAGGCCGGACGCACAGCGTCCGGCCGATGACGGGGGATTCGGGGAGGATTTCTGGGAGGGTCAGCGCCCTCCCCACTGGTGACGCGAAAGGGGGTCAGCGTGCCGAGTGCCGTCCGCCGGTCTCGGTCGAGCTGCCGGTGGAGTCAGCGGTGCCGGTGGTGCCGGTGGTGTCGGGGATCTCGCCGGCGAGCCCGTTGGACGCGGAGGTGAGGCCGCTCTGGTTCGCCAGGAGGTCACGGATCTCGACCAGCAGGTCCACCTCGGAGGCCACGGTCTCCTCCGGGTCGATGCCCTTACGCCGGGCGTTGAGTTCGTTGAGCTTGTTCATCGGGGCGACGAGCAGGAAGTAGACCACGCCGGCGATGATCAGGAAGTTGATCGCCGCGGTGATGATCGCACCCAGGTCGATCTGGGTGCTCTCCATGCCGGAGCGCAGCTGGAACTTCAGCCCGTCGACCTCCGTGCCGCCGAAGCAGTTGATTAACGGCTGGATCAGGGAGTCCGAGATGGCGGTGACGATGGCGGTGAACGCCGCACCGATGATCACGGCGATGGCGAGTTCCATCACGTTTCCGCGGGTGATGAAGTCTTTGAAACCCTTGAGCATGATGCTCTCCTTGTGCTGGTTGAACCGGGTGATGTTGGTCGGTCTACCGGTGGTCCCGGCTGGCCGTGGTGGTCGGGAAGCTGCCCGAGTCGGTCACGACGCACTCGACCGAGATGTCCAGCTGGGTGCGGGGGACGTCGACCCCGAATTCCTCGTGGTCCACGACTGCCACAATTCTGCCAGTTTTCGCGGCGCCGGTGACGTCGACGAGCGTGCGGTCGTAGAATCCGCCGCCCTGCCCCAGACGTGTGCCGTCACGGTCGACGGCGAGTGCGGGGATGACCAGGGCGTCTAACCTGGTTGTCAGTTCCAGGGTGGATATCGGTGCCGGAACCTCCGGTGTTTCCTCAGGTTCTGTGATCCCGAACGCACCGGTGCGCGTGGAGTGTTCGCCCTGGTAGGGCAACCAGGTCAGCGGACGTGCGGGGCCGGCGACCACCGGCAGCCAGACCTCGTGGCCGGCGTCACGCAGGACGTCCGGGAGTGCCGCCCCGCCGGGTTCGCCCGGCAGTCCGGCGAAGGCGGCCACGGCCCCGGGGCAGGACGCGCGGGCGGCGTCCTGCAGCAGCGCCAGGAGGTTCGCCGCGATGGCGGCGTCGCGGCGGCTGCGTTCCTCCTCGGGGACCGCGCCGCGTGCCGCGCGGACGCGGGCACGCACCGCACGCTTCGCGGTTGCGGTGGTGTTTGTCACGGCGTCGTCACCCATAGGCCCTGATGGTAATACCTCCGG
Organism: Corynebacterium sp. AOP36-E1-14; assembly: GCF_052377495.1. Lineage (NCBI taxonomy): Bacteria > Bacillati > Actinomycetota > Actinomycetes > Mycobacteriales > Corynebacteriaceae > Corynebacterium > Corynebacterium sp. AOP36-E1-14. The sequence goes on along the minus strand of NZ_JBQSWV010000026.1, from coordinate 30,909 downwards.
GGGTGGTGGCGGTGAGGCCGGCGTGCCCGTTTTTCGGGCCACGGTGTGTTCTCGCCCGGCCAACTGGGGGTGACGCCTGTAGGATTCGTGTCATGGCAACTACCAACTCAACTGCTCCCTCCGGCTCTCCAGACGTCGTCGCCGACGGCGTTCCCACCGGTGGGATCCGAACTGTCGTGGTACCTGCCGCAGGCCTGGGCACCCGTTTCCTGCCTGCCACCAAGACAGTTCCCAAAGAACTCCTCCCTGTCGTCGACACCCCCGGAATTGAACTGATCGCCAAGGAGGCCTCCGAGGCCGGCGCGTCCCGTCTCGCGGTGGTCACCTCACCCCGCAAGCAGGGGATCATGGCCTTCTTCGACCGCGACGAGCTCCTGGAGGACACCCTCGAGTCCCGCGGCAAGACCGACCAGCTCAACAAGGTCCGCGCCGTCAACGAGATGATCACCGCGGTGTCGGTGAACCAGGACCGCCCGCTGGGCCTCGGCCACGCCATCGGCTGCGCCGAGGACGCCCTCGACGAGGACGAGGACGCCTTCGCCGTTCTGCTCCCGGACGACCTCGTGCTGCCGTTCGGCGTGATGAACGAGATGATCGAGGTGCGTAAGCGCCTCGGCGGCACCGTGCTGTGCGGGTTCGAGGTGCCGGAGGACGAGGTCTCGAACTACGGCGTCTTCGAGGTCGCCGAGCCGGACGACGAGCTCGGCGACCAGGTCCGCCGGGTGACCGGCATGGTCGAGAAGCCGGACGCGGCGGACGCGCCGTCCAACATCGTGGCCACCGGCCGCTACCTGCTCGACCGCTCGATCTTCGACGCGCTGCGCCGCACCGAGCCGGGCAAGGGCGGGGAGATCCAAGTGACCGACGCGATCGCGAAGCTGATCGAGGAGGGCCACCCGGTCCACGTCTACGTGCACCGCGGCAACCGCCATGACCTGGGCAACCCGGGTGGTTTCATCCGCGCCTGCGTGGACTTCGCGCTGGACGACCCGTCCTACGGACCGTCGCTGGAGAAGTGGCTGGAGCAGCGACTCGACAAGTGACCCTGGCAGGACTTCTCGACGGTGGTGCCCGACATGGGCGCCACCTTCTGCTGTTGTGGGGTGTCGAGGCGGTAGAGTCTGCACGAGTAGAACCTGCACGTACACCCCGACTTCCCCTACCGAGACACCGTGAGGACGGCCCACGTGAGAACTGTTGAGGAGCAGCTGGCCACGGTCAGCGCCGCGGCAGTAACACCGGAACCGGTGCGCACCGCGATTTCAGAGGCACTGGGTCTGCGGTGCGCCGAACAGGTCGAGGCGGAGGTCTCCGTCCCCGGCTTCGACCAGGCCGCCGTGGACGGCTACGCGGTGCGTTCCGTGGACGTCCGCCACGCCGGCAGCGTGGACCCGGACGTGCCGTCCGCCCGGCTGCCCGTGGTCGGCGACGTCGGTGCGGGCTCGCACCGTCCGGTACGTCTGCAGCCGCGCCAGGCGGTGCGGGTGCAGGCCGGCGCGCCGATCCCCACCCTCGCCGACGCGGTGGTCCCGCTGGACTGGGCGGAGGACGACGGGCGTCGCACCGAGGCCCTGCGTCCGGTGGCCGGCGGCCAGTTCATCCACCGCGCGGGGTCCGACGTGCAGCCCGGCGACGTGGTCGTGGAGCAGGGTTCGGTCATCGGCGCCGCACAGGTGGGCCTGCTGGCCGCGGTCGGACGTTCCAAGGTGCTGGTCTACCCGCGGCCGCGGATGGCGGTGCTGACCTTCGGTCCGGAACTGGTCGACATCGACCGTGAGCCGGGGCTGGGACAGGTCCACGACGTGAACTCCTATGCGCTGGCCTCGGCCGGACGCGAGGCCGGGGCGGACGTCAACCGGCTCGGCATCGTCGGCGGTGAGGACCGTCGGCTGCGCGACATCATCGAGGGCCAGCTGATCCGTTCGGAGATCCTGGTGATCTCCGGGGGAGTGGGCGGTGCGTCCAGTGACCGGTTGCGCGAGATCCTGTCGGGCATGGGTGAGCTGGACGTCTCACGCGTGGCGATGCACCCGGGTTCGGTGCAGGGCTTCGGCATCCTTGGCGCAGACCGGGTGCCCACGTTCCTGCTGCCGTCGAACCCGAGTGCCGCGCTGGTGGCGTTCGAGGTGATGGTGCGTCCGCTGGTGCAGATCCTGCGTGGTCAGCGGCAGTCGATGCGTCGGGTGGTCAAGGCGCGCACCATCGCCGGGCTGGAGTCCGCCCCGCACCGTCGGGGTTTCATCCGCGCCCAGCTGATGCGCGACCGGGAGACCCGCGAGTTCCTCGTGGACCCGTTGGGTGCCACCGCCGGCGGGGAGCCCACGCACCTGCTCGGCAGCCACGGCCAGTCGAACTGCCTGATCGTGGTGCCCGGTGACCGCACGCGCGTCGAGCCCGGCGAGGTCGTCGACGTGATGTTCCTGACGAACAGGGTGTGAGGACACCCGTGTTCCTCACCGGCCGGTCGGTCCGGCACCCGGGCTGGCCCGCCACGACCCCCTCCCTGCCCACCGCACTGGGGCAGGTGCGCCTGCGGCCGTTGTCCAGGCGCGACGGGCGGCACTGGGCGGAGTTCCGCAACGCCGACGAGCATCTGCTGCGCCCGGTCGAGCCCACGGTGCCGGGGCCGTGGTGGGAGTCCCACACCCGCGCGGTGTGGCGGCGCAACTACGCGGGCCTGACGTCCCTGGCGGTGGAGGGGCACCTGCTGCCCTTCGCCATCGAGGTCGACGGTGCGTTCGCCGGCCAGTTGACCCTGGGCAACGTGCAGCACGGTGTGGTCTGCAGCTGCTGGATCGGCTACTGGGTGTACTCCGGGTTCAGTGGCTCCGGCGTCGCGACGGCCGCGGTGCGGCTCGGCGTGGAACACGCGGTGACGCAGGTGGGCATGCACCGGGTGGAGGCGACCGTGCTGGAGTCGAACGTCTCGTCCCGCCGCGTGCTGGAGAAGGTGGGTTTCCGGCAGGAGGGGCTGCTGCGGCGCAACCTGCACATCAACGGTCAGTGGCAGGACCACCTGCTGGTGGGGTTGACGGCGGAGGAACGGCGCGGGCTGTAACGGAACCGACCTGAACCGACACGGTGCGGCGCGCCTGCGTCCCCGCGGGGGCGGTGGCACGTATCGTCGGGTCAGTATCTATTCCCTGCTCGTAGATCTTCGTGTAGACCCCCGTGTAGACCCTGTCGTCGGTGAAAGGAAAGGCCGCTAGTGTTCGGCTCCCTCAGCTCTCTGATCCTGATCGCGGTCGTCTGGCTTCTTCTGCTCGCGCCCCTGTTCCTGCGTAACCAGTCCCCGGTGCGCCGTACCTCCACGGCCCTGTCGGAGACGCGTGTGCTGCATGAGGGCGGTTCGGAGATCTCCAGGCCGCGGAAGCGCCCGTTGCCTGCGGAGTCGCTGTACCACGCCGATGTCGACGAGGACATCGAGCTGGTCGAGGCGGAGCCGGAGAGGGTGATCATCGACGACACCGGGCGTGACGTGCCGGGGATCATCGAGGGTGAGGTCGTCGGCTACCGTCCGCTCGACGAGGAGGACACCGGCGAGTTCGCCCCGGTCGCGCCGGACGACGAGACGCCGGACGCCGTCGCGGAGGACGACGACGCCTACAGCGTCGAGGTGGTTGCCGACGAGGCCGAAGACGCCGGGGACGCCGAGTTCGTCGAGGCTGAGGCCGTGGAGCCGGTCGAGACCCTCGAGGCACTGGATGAGCCGGCCGACGAGCAGCTCACCGACCCGGACGCCGAGTCCACCGCGGGTCGCTTCACCAGCATCCCGGCGGCGTACCTGCGTGGCGGCGACATCGACGTGTCGGTGGGCACCGGCGAGCACCCGGTCGACGACGAGGGTTACCCCGCCGACGCCGCTGACGCCGGGGACGCCGATGTCCTCGACGACGCCTACGGTGACGGTGAGCTCACGGCGGAGGAGCTGGACTACGCGGCGGCCCGCCGTGGTCGTGGCTTCTACGACCCGGAGACCTCGCAGCGTCTGGTGGAGGCCCGTCAGACCCGCCGGAAGCGTGTGCTGTGCGTGCTCGCGGCATTGTGCGTGGTCTCGGTCGTGGCCGCGGTCGTCCTCGGCGGCGCGGTGTGGGTGGCCGTGGTGGCCACTGTCGCCATGTCGGGCGTGTACCTGTACTACCTGCGTCGTCAGGTGGTGGAGGAGGCGAAGCTGCGTCGTCGCCGGATCGCCCGGATGCGTCGTGCCCGCCTGGGTGTGCGCAACACCGACGACCGTGAGCTCGGCGTCCCCGACCGGCTGCTGCGTCCCGGTGCGGTGGTGCTGGAGAGCGACGACGCCGACCCTGAGTTCGCCGACCTCGACTACACCGCCTACGCGGAGTGCGACGAGTACGACGGCTACGACGGGTACGAGGAGTACGACGACTACTACGACGAGCGGGGTCCCCACATCCGTGCGGTGTAGCGGCACCGGGGGAGTTAAGATGACGTCATCATGAACAATCCTGCCTTCCGCGATGCGGCCCTCCTCGTCCTGCGTGTCGCCCTCGGGGTCGTCTTCATCGCCCACGGGTGGGACAAGGTCTTCCAGGTGGGGGTGGACCAGACGGCCCAGCAGTGGGCGTCGATGCACATCCCGCAGCCCACGTTGTCGGTGTGGGTGGTGTCGGTGGTGGAGATGCTTGGCGGCGCGCTCGTGTTGCTGGGCTTCCTGACCCCGGCGGCAGCCGGCGTGCTGGCCCTGGACATGGTCGCGGCGTTCTACTTTGTGCACCTGGGCAACGGACTGTTCGTCGCCGACGGTGGCGGGGAGTTCGTCATCGTGCTCTTCGCCGCGTGCGTAATGCTCATCGTCTTCGGTGCCGGGCGGGCGAGCCTCGACAAGGCGCTCTCGCGGTTCGGGTGACGTCGGTGGAGGATCCCTACGACGTCCACGCCGCGGTGCGCGCGGCCCTGTCCGCCGAACTCGACGGGGAGGACGCGCCGTCCGGCGTGGACGACGACATGATCGAGACGCACCTCTCCGCCTGTACGGACTGCAGTGAGTGGTTCGCCGCGGCGAGTGACCTGAACCGTCGGCTGCGTATGTCGCTGGCGTCCTCGACGGGCCCCGCGCAGGACGCCCCGGGGGAGGCGAGCGAGCTGGCGGCGTCGATGGTGCGCCTGGCCGACGAGACGCCGCAGCTGTCGCACCGGCTGCGCAACCGCTCACTGCCGTTGGTGCTCAGCCGACTGGCGATGGTGGCCGTGGCGCTGTGCTACATCGCCTGGTCGGTGCTGCTGCTCACCGGTGCCGCGGGCACCGGTGCCGGGGCGGCGGACGGTCCGGGTGGGGCGGTGGGCAACGCCGGCGACCCGGACGTGGCCTCGTTGTCGGTGGACGCTGCGGCGGTGCGCCTCGCACTCGCCGCCGGGTTGCTGTGGGGCGCGGCGCGGCCGCGCTCGGCGCCGGGCCTGCTGCCGGTGTTCCTGGCGTTGTGGGGGTTCGGAGCGGGGTTCGCCACCCGCGACGTGGTGCTGGGGCTGCTGGACGGTGCGGTGGACGTGACGATGGTCGCCGGCCTGCTGCTGCACCTGGCGGCGTGTGCGGCGTTGATCGGGGTGTGGTTGTCGCGCAACCACGCCGTGGCCCCGCTGCGGCAGTCCCTGCGCGGGCTGTCGGCCCGTCCGGTCAGCTACAGCCCGGACGACGTGCAGGCGAACTCCAGCTGGCGACCGGGAGACCCCGGCGACTCAGGTCCAGCCGGGCAGCCACATCCGTAGCTGCCACTGTTCGTCGGTGATCGGCATGCCGGTGAAGATGGGCAGGAAGAACAGGAACATCCACACCACCAGCACCAGGTAGGCCACGGCGACGAGCATGCCCGTGCGCTCCAGGACGAGGACGCGCAGCTCGCCGACGACGCCCACCTGGCCGGACGCCGCGGCGTCCGGCACGTCCCGCGCCGTCTTTCGCAGCGACCATCCGGAGACCTGGCCCAGGCACAGGGCCAGCCCGATGATGAGGAAGGGCGCCAGGTTCGTGGCGTAGAACAGGTACATCTGCCGGTCCACGTTGAGCAGCCACGGCAGGAAACCGGCGGCGTAGCCGACGACCGGCACCAGCCAGCGCATGTCGCGGCGTCCGATCAGGCGCCACAGGCCCCACAGCAGCACCGGTACGGAGAGCCACCACATCGCCGGCGTACCGATCAGCAGCACGGTCTCGCGGTGCCCGTCGGCGGTGGTGGAGGAGTGGTAGAGCAGGGCGCGGGTGGTCGCCAGCCAGTCCCACGGCTTGGACTCCCACGGGTGGTGGTGGCCGTTGGAGTTGGTCAGTTCGGAGTGGAAGCCCAGCACGGACACGTGGTAGTAGATGAAGTTCAGCCAGGTGTCCGGCAGGAAGTCCAGTCCCCAGGACGCGATCTGGTCGTTGCCGGCCTCGGCCTCGTGGCGGAAGACCCCGGTCTCCGAGGCGAACCAGGACCGCCAGGACAGCAGGTACACGACCAGCGGTGCGAGCACGATCGAGGCGAAGCCGGGCAGGCAGTCGCGGCCCACGGTGCCGAGGAAGGGACGTTCCACGCCGAAGCGACGGCGACGCCACCAGTCCAACGCCACCACGGTGACCCCGAAGAAGGCCATGTAGTACAGCCCCGACCACTTCACCGCCAGGGCGCAACCCAGGGCGACGCCGGCGGCGAAGCGCCACCAGCGGAAGCCCAGGCGCGGGCCCAGTGGACGGTCGCCGATGCGTCCTTCGGCCAGGACGCGGCGGAAGCGCCGCTCCATCTCGCCGTGGTCGCGCAGCAGCAGGTACACGGCGAGGACGACGAAGAACACCTGGAAGTGGTCGAGCATCGCCGAACGTCCGGTCACGAAGAGGATGCCGTCGCACAGGGCCAGGACGCCGGCGGACAGGCCGACCCAGTCGGAGCCGCTGAGGCGGCGGGCGGTGGCGGCGATCAGCAGGATCACGCCGACCGCCAGCAGTGCCACCACGATGCGCCAGCCCCACGGGTTGTTGCCGAACACGGCCATGCCGAGTGCCTCGAGGTGCTTGGCCAGGGGCGGGTGCACGATCAGCCCGTAGCCGGGGTTGTCCTCGATGCCGCCGCGCACGATCTGCCACGACTGCGGCACGTAGTGCTTCTCGTCGAAGACGGGGGTGCCGTCGTCGGTGGGGTGCGACAGCCACGGCAGTCGGCTGAGCAGGCCCAGCACGCCCAGGGTCGCCAGGATCGTCCACCAGCGCCGGGGACCCCGCTGGGGACGCTGCCGCGGTGCGGCGGCGGTGGCGGTGGTGGCTGGAGTCTGCGTCACAGTGGGCAATCCTATACGTCGCGGCCCGGGGTTCCGCCCCCGGCGGGTAGGCTCTGGTGACCATGCAGGAGAACACCCCGGACCCCCGGACCGTGACCACCGTGACCACCGTGCTGCAGCGCGCCGCCGGGCGGCGTCCCCTCGCCGGCGGTGGGGTGATCCTGGCGGCGACGCCGCTGGGCGACCCGTTGGACGCGTCCATCCGGTTGATCGACGCCCTGGGCAGCGCCGACGTGGTCGCCGCCGAGGACACCCGGCGGACCCGCGCACTGGCGGACGCCCTGGGCGTGGAGATCACCGGTCAGGTGGTCTCCAACTTCGACCACAACGAGGCCGACCGGGCCGCCGGACTGGTGGAGCGTGCCGCCGCGGGGGCGCGGGTCCTGGTGGTCACGGACGCGGGCATGCCCTCGGTCTCCGACCCGGGGTTCCCGCTGGTCCAGGCGGCGCAGGACGCCGGGGTGCCGGTCACGTGCCTGCCCGGCCCCTCGGCGGTGCCGACCGCGTTGGCCCTGTCCGGGGTGGGTGTGGGGCACTTCGCCTTCGACGGTTTCGCCCCTCGTAAGGACGGTGCGCGGCGCCAGTGGCTGGAGTCGGTGCGCGACTCGACCCGGGCGGTGAGTTTCTTCGAGTCACCGCACCGTCTGGCGGCCACGCTGGCCACCGCGGCGGAGGTCTGCGGGGCGGACCGGGAGGCCGCGGTGTGCCGCGAGCTCACGAAGACCTTCGAGGAGGTCGTCCGCGGGCCGTTGGGTGAGCTGGCGCAGTGGGCGTCGGACGGGGTGAAGGGCGAGATCACGGTGGTGATCTCCGCGTCGGCCGGCGGCACCGACAAGTCCCCGGAGGACCTGGTCGACGAGGTCGAGGAGAAGGTGGCCCAGGGGCTGCGTCTCAAGGACGCCAGCCGCGAGGTCTCCGCAGCGCACGGGGTGTCGCGTCGGGAGCTCTACGAGGCGGTCCTGGCGGCGCGCCAGGTGTGACCGGGCGGACACACCCTCCGGGGTGACCGGGCCCCGTGTCCGGGGAGTATGGCAGAGTGGTCTGCATGTCCGTTTCAGAAGAGAACCCACAATCAGACGATATCGGCCCCCCGGGCACCGACGCTGACGGTGCCCCGTTCACGGATCCCGGTCTCAACATGGAGAAGATCTCTCCTGTCGCCACCGAGGACATGCTGCCGCCCCCTGCCGAGGACGAGAACGCGAAGGTCGACAAGACCGTCACCGGTTTCGCCGCGGTGATCGTGCTCGCGGTCGTGGTCTGGGGTCTGGTCGCCCCGGACAGCTTCTCCTCCTTCGCCGACGCGGCGCTGGACTTCATCGTCACCGACTTCGGCTGGGTGTACATCATCGCCGGCTCGGTGTTCGTGTTCTTCATCCTGTACGTGGCCCTGAGCAAGTTCGGCAACATCCGGCTGGGCCAGGACGACGAGCGGCCCGAGTTCAACGCGGCCAGCTGGATCGCGATGATGTTCGCCGCCGGCATGGGCATCGGCCTGATGTTCTACGGTGTGGCCGAGCCGATGAACTTCTACCGCAACGGTGTGCCCGGGGAGGCGACCGAGAGCAACCCGGTGGCCTTCTCCACCACGTTGTTCCACTGGACGCTGCACCCGTGGGCGATCTACGCGATCGTCGGCCTGGCCATCGCGTACGGCACCTTCCGCCTGGGCCGTAAGCAGCTGCTCAGCTCGGCGTTCATCCCGCTGATCGGCGTGCGCCGTGCCGAGGGCTGGCTGGGCAAGCTGATCGACGTGCTGTCGATCTTCGCCACCGTCTTCGGTACCGCCGCCTCCCTGGGCCTCGGTGCGCTGCAGATCGCCTCCGGCCTGAACGCCACCGACATCGTGGACGACCCGGGCACCGGCTGGCTGCTGCTGATCATCGGTGTGCTCGGCATCTGCTACCTGATCTCGGCCTACTCGGGTGTCGGCAAGGGCATCCAGTACGTCTCGAACTTCAACATGGTCATGGCCGCGATCCTGGCGTTCTTCGTCCTGATCGTGGGCCCGACCGTGGTCATCGCCAACACGATCCCCACCGCCTTCGGCAACTACCTGCAGGAGTTCTTCGGCATGGCCGCCCGCACGGCGGACACCTCGCCGGGCATGGACGAGTGGCTCGCCGGCAACACCCTGTTCTACTGGGCGTGGTGGATCTCCTGGTCGCCCTTCGTCGGTACCTTCATCGCCCGCATCTCCCGCGGCCGTACCGTGCGTGAGTTCATCCTCGTGGTGATGCTCGTGCCCACCGCGGTCTCCGTGGTCTGGTTCTCCATCTTCGGTGGCAGCGCCATCCACCAGGAGAACGCTGGTTCCGAGATCTACGGTGACGGCAACTCGGAGACCATGCTGTTCAACCTGCTGCACGACCTGCCGTTGGGCACCGTCTCCTCGATCATCGCCATGGTCCTGCTCGCCACGTTCTTCATCACCTCGGGGGACTCCGCCTCCACGGTGATGGGCACGATGAGCCAGAACGGCAAGCTCGTCGCCGACCGCAAGGTCACCGTGCTGTGGGGTCTGCTGACCGCACTGATCGCCGTCGTCCTGCTGCTGTCAGGTGGCGACGACGCCCTCAACAGCCTGCAGTCCGTGACGATCATCGCGGCCAGCCCGTTCGTGATCCTCATCTGCTTCCTGTGCCTGTCGATCTACAAAGGTCTGTCGCAGGACCCGCTGTTCCTCGACGAGAAGCAGAAGCGGGCCTTCGCCCTGCGTCTGGCGCGCGAGCGCCGGCACCAGGAGACCGCCGAGGCACGTGCCGCCCGTGAGCGGCGTCGCGGCAAGCGCGGCGACTCCGCGGAGAAGGCCGGCTCGAAGTAGCCGCCGACCGCACTCCGCACGCCGGCGCGCACCAGGGGAAACCGTCCCCGGGTGCGCGCCTTCGTCGTGCCATGGCTTAGTCTGGTCGCATGTCGAAACACGTCCTCACCGCCGTCGCCTGGCCCTACGCCAACGGACCCCGCCACATCGGACACGTCGCCGGGTTCGGCGTCCCCTCCGACGTCTTCGCCCGTTTCCAGCGAATGTCGGGGAACAAGGTGCTGATGGTCTCCGGGACCGACGAGCACGGCACCCCGCTGCTCGTGCAGGCGGAGAAGGAGGGCGTGGGCGTCCAGGAGCTGGCCGACCGCTACAACCGCGTCATCGTGGAGGACCTCGCCGGCCTGGGCCTGTCCTACGACCTGTTCACCCGCACGACCACCCGCAACCACTACGCGGTGGTCCAGGAACTCTTCCGTGGCCTGAACGACAACGGCTACATGCTGCGCCAGACCACCACCGGGGCGATCAGCCCGTCCACCGGGCGTACCCTGCCGGACCGGTTCATCGAGGGCACCTGCCCGTTGTGCGGCGCCACGGACGCCCGCGGCGACCAGTGCGACAACTGCGGCAACCAGCTCGACCCTGCCGACCTCATCGACCCGCGCTCCAAGATCAACGGCGAGACCCCGGACTTCGTGGAGACCGAGCACTTCATGCTCGACCTCCCGGCCGTCGCCGAGGCGCTCGAAGGCTGGCTGACCACCCGTGAGGGCTGGCGTCCCAACGTCCTGAAGTTCTCCCTCAACCTGCTCAAGGACATGCGTCCGCGCGCGATGAGCCGCGACATCGACTGGGGCGTCCCGGTGCCGATCGAGGGCTGGCAGGACAACAACGCCAAGAAGCTCTACGTGTGGTTCGACGCGGTCGTCGGCTACCTCTCCGCCTCCATCGAGTGGGCCTGGCGCTCCGGTGAGCCGGACGCGTGGCGCGAGTGGTGGTCGGACCCGGAGGCCCTGTCCTACTACTTCATGGGCAAGGACAACATCACCTTCCACTCCCAGATCTGGCCGGGTGAGCTGCTCGGCTACGCCGGCAAGGGTGCCCACGGCGGCGAGGCCGGCGAGTTCGGCGAGCTCAACCTGCCGACCGAGGTCGTCTCCTCGGAGTTCCTCACGATGTCCGGCTCGAAGTTCTCCTCGTCGAAGGGCGTGGTGATCTACGTGCGCGACTTCCTGGAGGAGTTCGGCCCGGACGCGCTGCGCTACTTCATCGCCGTCGCCGGCCCGGAGAACATGGACACGGACTTCACCTGGGACGAGTTCGTGCGCCGCATCAACACCGAGCTGGCCAACGGCTGGGGCAACCTGGTCAACCGCACGGTGTCGATGGCGCACAAGAACTTCGGCGAGGTGCCCGCCGCCGGCGAGCTCTCCGCCGAGGACACCGACCTGCTGGAGGACGCCGCCTCGGCGTTCGACACCGTCGCCGAGTGTCTGGAGCACTCGCGGTTCAAGGCGGGCATCGCCGAGGCGATGCGCATCGTGGACCGCGGCAACCAGTACATCGCAGCCCAGGAGCCGTGGAAGCTGGCGAAGGACGAGTCCCAGCGTGAGCGCCTGGCCACCGTGCTGCACACCGCGCTGCAGGTGGTCTCGGACGCGAACACGCTGCTGACCCCGTACCTTCCGTTCTCCGCGCAGCAGGTCTTCGAGACCCTCGGCGGTACCGGCGTGTGGGCCGCACAGCCGAAGGTCGTGGAGGTCACCGACGATTCGCCGCGCACCCCGGTGGGTGTGGGTCTGCCGGCCGAGGGCCGCAGCTACCCGGTGATCATGGGCGACTACGACGACCAGCAGGCCCACTGGGGACGCACCGAGCTCACCGCGGGCACCCCGCTGGCGAAGCCGTCGCCGCTGTTCACGAAGCTGGATCCCGAGCTCGCCGAGACCGGCCCGTCCTGGGCCTCGGTCCAGGCCTCGGCGGAGTAGGCCATGACCTCCGGCACCCGCTTCACCGACCGGCTCCGCGCCGAGCACGCCGACACCTGGGACGCCGCGGTGACCCACCGTTTCGTCCGGGAGCTGTTCGCCGGCACGCTGCCGGACGCGCGGATGGCGGAGTACCTGGTCCAGGACTACCGTTTCGCCGACGGGTTCATGGCGTTGCTCGGCACCGCGGTGGCCACGGCGGACAACTACCCGGCCCGTCGCCGCTTCGCCCAGTTCCTCGGGGAGGTCGCCGGCGACGAGGACACCTACTTCGTCGAGGCGATGGCGGAGCTCGGCGCGCAGGACGGTGAGGGCGGGGCCGCGGTGCCGGACCGTCCGGCGACGGCGGGGTTCCGCCGGCTGTTCGCCGACGCCGCGGCGTCCGGCAGTTATGTCGCGGTGGTCAGCGTGCTGGTGGTGTGCGAGTGGCTGTACCTGGACTGGACCACGCGGCCGGAGAACACCGCCCTGGCACCCGGCGGTCGCCCGGAGCGCCACGTGCACGCCGAATGGGTGCGCCTGCACGACTACCCCGACTTCCACGATCTGGTGGCGTTCCTGCGCGACGAGGTCGACCGGGTGGGGGAGTCGGACCCGCAGACGGCCCGCGAGTACTTCGGACGCACGGTGGACCTGGAGCTGGCCTTCTTCGGGGAGTCCCTGCCGGCCAGCTAGCCTGGGGGCATGTCACGACGTAAGCCCCGCCCCACACCCGTCCCGCCGGAGGCCCTGCGGGCCCTGTTCGACGCGCACACGCACCTGGCGTCCTGCGGTGCGCAGGACGCCGCGGCGGTGCGTGCGGTGATGGACCGCGCGGCGGCGACCGGGGTGGCCGGGGTGTGCACCGTCGGCGACGGGATCGCCGAGGCGGAACTGGCGCTGCAGGCCGCCCACGCCGACGAGCGCGTGGTGGCGGCCTGCGCGGTGCACCCGACGAAGGCCGACGAACTGACCGGGGAGGTCCGCGACCGCCTGCGCGAGCTGGTGGCCGACCCGCGGTGCGTGGCGGTGGGGGAGACCGGCCTGGACACCTACTGGATCACCCACGACCCGGGGAACACCGCCTCCCTGGACGTCCAGGAGGAGGCGTTGCGCTGGCACATGGACCTGGCCGCGGAGGTGGGCAAGCCGCTGATGATCCACAACCGTGAGGCCGACGGCGACCTGATGCGGGTGCTGGCGGACGCCCCGGCGGAGCTACCGGTGATGCTGCACTGCTTCTCCTCGCCGCTGGAGGTGGCCCGTGAGGCTGTCGGGCGCGGTTACTACCTGAGCTTCTGCGGCAACGTGACCTTCAAGCGCAACGAGGAGCTGCGGCAGGCGGCGGCGCTGGTGCCGTCGGACCGTCTGCTGGTGGAGACCGATGCGCCGTACATGATGCCGGAGCCCTACCGGGGCAGCCGCAACGAGCCGGCGTACGTGGGCTACACCGCGCGGTGCGTGGCCGAGGCCCGGGGGATGGACGCGGCGGAACTCGGGGAGTTGGCCACGGCGAATGCACGGCGGTTGTACGGGATCTGAGACGGTGGTGCCCGTGTGACCTGTGGGCCGGGAGTGGCATGCGGGTGTGATCATGGTGACAGAAACGGGGGGAGAAGCCGCGATTTCTTGATCGTGACCCAATCGTTACCGTATCGTGACCAACGTTATTCGATATGGCCTGAACCGCCGCCCCTGATCCGCAGGGTCGACGCCACCGGAGGTAGAAGAGCGCGTGTCCCCCAAGAAGAAGTCCACCCTGCACCGCATCAACAGCACCAGCTCGGTCCCGCTGCGCGCGGCGACCGGCGGCATGCTGGCGGTCCTCGTCGTCGGCGGCACCGTGGTCGCCACGAACCACAAGGACGTCACCCTCGACGTCAACGGTGAGATCATGCAGGCAAGTGCGATGTCGGGGGACATCCGCGGCCTGCTCGAGGACAACGACGTCGACGTCGCCGACCGCGACATGATCACCCCGGGGCTCGACGAGAAGGTCGAGGACAACGGCACCGTGACCGTGCGCTCGGCACGCCAGGTCGCCGTGACCGTGGACGGCCAGCTCAAGGACGTGGACACCACCTCCCTGACCGTCGCCGACCTGCTCTCCGAGCTGGGCTACGGGGAGAACGCCGCCGCCCTGTCCGAGGGCACCGGCACGCAGATCCCGGTCGACGGCATGGAACTCAACATCACCACGCCGCGCGACTTCACCCTCAACGACGGCAACCCCGGCGAGGAGCCGGCGCGACTGTCCCTGGCCGCCGCCACCGTCGGCGAGGCCCTGGAGCTGCGCGGCACCCCGCTCGGCGAGGACGACGTCGTCACCCCGTCCGCCGACACCCCGCTGACCCCCGGCACCCACATCGAGGTCCACCGCGTGACCACCGACGAGGTCACCGAGGAGCGTCCCTTCGACCCGCCGGTCACGGTCAAGGAGGACCCGGACAAGCCCGAGGGCGAGGAGGAGGTCGTCGAGGAGGGCTCCACCGGCCTGGAGAAGGTCACCTTCAAGGTCACCACCACCAACGGCGACGAGACCGGCCGCGACGTGGTCGACCGCACCGAGCTGGAGCCCGCGACCGAGCGCGTCGTGGTCCGCGGCACCAAGAAGGCCTCCTCCGGCTCCTCCGCCTCCGCTGCCGCGGTGGCCGGCGGTTCGGTCTGGGACGAGCTCGTGCAGTGCGAGGCCACCGGCGACTGGTCGGCCAACACCGGCAACGGCTTCTCCGGCGGCCTGCAGTTCACCCCGTCCACCTGGGCAGCCTACGGCGGCACCGAGTACGCCCCCGAGGCGCACATGGCCTCCCGTGAGCAGCAGATCGCCGTGGCCGAGAAGGTCCAGGCGGCACAGGGCTGGGGCGCCTGGCCGGCCTGCACCTCCAAGATGGGGCTGAGCTAACAGCGGTGGTCCGGTTCCCGGCGGGCACGTGGGCTATCCTGGTCAACCGTGGAACATGAGAACAGCACGGGCGTCCGACTGCTCGGCCCCGGCGACATCCGGGAGCTGGCGGCGGAGCTCGACGTCACCCCGACCAAGCGCCTGGGCCAGAACTTCGTCATCGACCCGAACACGGTCCGCCGGATCGTCTCGGCCGCCGAGGTGGGGGAGCATGACCATGTCGTGGAGGTGGGCCCGGGGCTCGGGTCGCTGACCCTGGCGCTGCTGGAGTCCGTCGGACAGGTCACCGCCGTGGAGATCGACAAGCGCCTGGCCGGACGGCTGGAGCAGACCGTCGGCGAGTTCGCGCCCTCGCGTGCCGACGACCTCACGGTGCTCACCGCCGACGCGCTCACCCTGACCGGCGGGGAGATCGCGGAGCCCACCGCGCTGGTCGCCAACCTGCCCTACAACGTCTCCGTGCCGGTGCTGCTGCACCTGCTGGAGGTGTTCCCCAGCATCCGTCGGGTGCTGGTGATGGTGCAGCTGGAGGTCGCCGACCGTCTCGCCGCGGACCCCGGTAGCCGCGTCTACGGGGTTCCCAGCGTGAAGGCCGGTTTCCACGGCCGGGTGCGCAAGGCCGGCACGATCGGCAAGAACGTGTTCTGGCCGGCGCCCAAGATCGACTCGGGCCTGGTGCGCGTCGACCGCTGGGACGACTCCGACCGCCCGTGGCAGGCACAGCTGGAGGAACTGGGGGAGGACGCGCTGCGCCGTGAGGTCTTCGCCGTCACCGACGCCGCCTTCCTGCAGCGCCGCAAGACCTTGCGTGCGGCGCTGTCCGGTTACTTCGGTTCCGGCCCGGCGGCCGAGGAGGTGCTGACCCGGGCGGGCATCGACCCGCGCGAGCGTGGGGAGAAGCTGGACTCCGCAGCCTTCGTGGACCTGGCGGTGGCGTCGTTGGCGGGCAGGAACTCATGACGGTCGGACGTTCCGTCACCGCCACCGCCCAGGGCAAGGTCAACCTGCACCTGGCCGTCGGTGACGCCCGCGACGACGGCTACCACGAGCTGCGCACCGTCTTCCAGGCACTGGACCTCACCGAGTCCGTCACGCTCACCGTGGCGGGCGTCCACGAGGGTGTGCCGGACGACCTGGCCGAGCTCATCGGCTCCTTCACCGTCACCGGACGCGACGCCACGAAGGTGCCGGTGGGCGATCAGCTGGCCGACAACCTCGCCGTGCGCGGCGTCCTGAGCGTCCTGGAGCACTACCGTGACGGGCTCGCCGGCGTGCCGGCGGCGTCCTTCCCCGTACTGGACGTGCTGGTCGACAAGGGTGTACCCGTCGCCGGCGGCATGGCCGGCGGCTCGGCGGACGCGGCGGCGGCGATGGTCGCCACCCGCGAGATCATGCACGGCCCCGGCTTCGACCGCGTGCCGCGTCCGGACGACGACACCCTCGCCGTGCTCGCCGCCGACATCGGGGCCGACGTGCCCTTCTGCCTCACCGGCGGCACCGCCCTCGGCCAGAACCGGGGGGACGTCCTGGTGCCGGTGCTCACCCGCGGCACCTACCACTGGGCGCTGGCGATGGACCCGCGCGGCCTGTCGACCGCGGACGTCTTCGCCCGGCTCGACGAGCAGCGCGCGGCCTCAGCCCGCGGCGAGCGTCCCGACCTGCGCGCCGAGGGGCCCGAGGGTGCCCAGCGCGCGATCCTCACCGGCGACGTCGACGAGCTCGCCCGCCACCTCGACTCCGCGGTTGTCAACGACCTGCAGGCCCCGGCGATCAGCCTCAGCCCGGACCTGCGTGGCACGCTGGCCGCCGGACGCGACGCCGGAGCGTTGGCCTGCCTGGTGTCCGGTTCCGGGCCGACGGTGGCGATGCTGTGCCGCGACCGCGGCCACGCGGTCGACGTCGCGACTACGCTGGCGGCGGAGGGCGTCGGCGGCCGTGCCGTAGCGACCACCACCGCGGCGTCCTGCCGACACGGGGCGCGTATCGTAGCTGGGGCGTAACACGCCCACCGAGAGGATCCCCCCGAACCGCCATGGCAACACCGGTCAACCTGATCAACCTGGAGAACGTCGAGAAGTCCTACGGTCTCAAGACCCTGCTGGACAAGGTCAGCCTGGGCGTGAACTCCGACGACCGTATCGGCGTCGTCGGCCTGAACGGTGGCGGCAAGTCCACCCTGCTGCGGGTCCTCTCCGGCGACGACACCGCCGACGCCGGCCGGGTGTCGCGCAACAACGACCTGCGCATGGCACGCGTCTCGCAGGACGTCGACCTCGCCGGCGACACCGTCGGCGCGTCCGTCCTGGAACCGCTGGGCCTGCAGACCTACGAGTGGGCCTCGGACCCGCGGGTGCGTGAGGTGCTGCACGGCCTCGGCGTCGCCGAGCTGGGGGAGGGCGGCCTGGACACCCCGGTGGCCGGGCTCTCCGGCGGCGAGCGCCGTCGCGTGGGCCTCGCCGCGGCGCTGGTGAGGGACCTGGACCTGCTGATCCTCGACGAGCCGACGAACCACCTGGACGTCGAGGGTGTGCAGTGGCTGGCGTCGCACCTGCTGTCGCGGCGCTGCGCGCTGATCGTGGTCACCCACGACCGTTGGTTCCTCGACACCGTCGCCAACCACACCTGGGAGGTCCATGACGGGGTCGTGGACGTCTACGAGGGTGGTTACAACGACTGGACGTTCGCCCGCGCCGAGCGTGCCCGGCAGGCCGACGCCGCCGAGCAGCGCCGCGCCAACCTGGCGCGCAAGGAGTTGGCGTGGCTGCGTCGTGGCGCGCCGGCCCGCACGTCCAAGCCGCGCTACCGCATCGAGGCGGCCGAGGCGTTGATCCAGGACGTCCCCGCCCCGCGCGACTCCGTGGAGCTGATGAGTTTCGCCACCCGGCGCCTGGGCAAGAAGGTCATCGAGCTCGAGGACGCCACCGTGGCCACCCCGGACGGCCGACCCCTGGTCGAGGACCTGACCTGGCGGCTGAACCCCGGCGAACGCATCGGCCTGGTCGGTGTGAACGGCTCGGGCAAGACCACGTTGCTGCGCACCCTGGCCGGCGAGAACCCGCTGGCGGCGGGGCGTCGGGTCGAGGGACGCACGGTGAAGATCGGCTGGTTGCGCCAGGAGCTCGACGACCTCGACCCCGCCCGCCGGCTGCTCGACGCGGTGGAGGACGTGGCCTCCCGGGTGCAGATCGGCGACAAGGAGCTCACCGCCTCGCAGATGGCCGAGCGGCTGGGCTTCTCCTCGAAGCGTCAGCGCACCCCGGTCGGTGACCTCTCCGGTGGCGAGCGCCGCCGACTGCAGCTGACCCGTGTGCTCATGGCGGAGCCGAACGTGCTGCTGCTCGACGAGCCCACCAATGACCTGGACATCGACACCCTGCAGGAACTCGAGAGTCTGCTGGACGGCTGGGCCGGGACCATGGTCGTGATCTCCCACGACCGCTACCTCGTGGAGCGGATCTGCGACTCCACCTGGGCGCTGTTCGGCGACGGGCGGCTGACGAACCTGCCCGGCGGGATCTCCCAGTACCTGGACCGGCGTGCCGAGCAGGCCGCCCTGGAGAACCGGCACACCGGCAACATGGCGCTCGGCGGGGCGTCCGACAAGACGGCTGAACCTGCAGCCCCGACCGCGCCGGCGTTGTCCGCGCAGGAGGACCGCGCGCTGTCCAAGGAGCTCGGCGCGCTGGAGCGCAAGATGTCCAAGGTGCAGGCGAACGTGGACGACCTGAACCGCCGTATGGCGGAGGCCTCGGCCCCGGCGGACGGCAACATCGACACCGCGCTGCTGTCGGAACTGGACACGAAACTGTCCGCTGCCAGGGACGAGCACGAGGAACTGGAGATGAGCTGGCTCGAGGTCGCCGAGCGCAGGGAGACCGGCTGCTAGACTCACTAGCCATACATGACGTTGACGTGCGTGGAGGCTGAGTGGTGCAGGTGGTTCAGGACGACAACTCGCCCGACTTCCCCGGAGTGATCGTCCGGCAGGACCACGGGGCGAAGCCCGAGCCGGAGCACCGGGGGTTCCTGCGCGGCCTGATGGAGCCCAGCACGTGGGGGCTGGTGGTCGGTGCGTTGATGTTCGCGCTGTCGCTGACCCCCTCGCTGCTGACGCGTGACTGGTTGTTCCAGGGCGTGGCCGCCGGGCTGTCGGCGGCGACGGGCCACCTGGTCGGCGTGGTGCTCCAGTGGGTGTGGGTCCTGTGGATCCGCGACCTGGTGGAGCCGCTGATCACCGTGGTGACCCGGGGGCGGACGATTCCGCCGCGGTGGCGTCCGCGGCTGCGGGTCGCGCTGATCGCGGTCATCGTGGTCGCGCTGCTGGTGTGGATCCTCTTCGCGGTGCAGTGGCAGCAGCAGATCGCCGACATCATGGGCGACGAGGCATACTCCGCCGGCGAGTTCCTGAAGGTGCTGCCGGTCGGCCTGCTGCTGTGGGTGGGTTTCTACCTGGTGGGCAAGATCGTGGTGCGCGGCACGGTGCTGCTGGCACGCGCGGTACCCGGCCAGCACACCCGGTACGGCCTGAAGCTGCTGGTGTCGTGGGCGGTCGTCGGTGTGGTCACGGTGTTCGTGGCCGACCAGATCCTGCCGGGCACGATCCTGCGGGTCAGCGAGCGGATCTTCTCGGTGCGCGACCAGGAGATCCGCGAGGACCTGGTGGAGCCCACGGTCCCGGAGCGCAGTGGCGGGCCGGGGTCGCTGAACGAGTGGGAGGACCTCGGTGCCTACGGCACGCGGTTCACCGCGCTGGGCCTGTACAAGGACCAGCTCGAGGAGCTGACGGGACGTCCCGCCGAGGAGCCGATCCGGGTGTACGCCGGGTTGAGCAACGGCGACACCGACCGCGCGCGTGCCCTGAACGTGGTCGACGAGTTGGAGCGCACCAACGCCCAGGACCGTGAGGCGTTGATGGTCGCGCCGACGACGGGCACGGGGTGGGTGAACCCCACCGCCGCGCAGGCGTTCGAGTTGATGTTCGACGGGAACACCGCCATCGCCGCCGACCAGTACTCCTACCTGCCGAGCGCGTTGCAGTTCATCACGGACCGCAACCGGGTGCGCGAGGCCGGCAAGGAGCTGATCGACGCGGTCGCCGACTGGTGGGAGCGCCTGCCGGCGGACAACCGTCCGAAGCTCTACGTGTACGGCGAGTCCCTGGGCACCACGGCCGGCGAGGGCGGGTTCTCCGGTGTGCGTGACATCGCCTCCACGGTGGACGGTGTGCTGTGGTTGGGCCCGCCGAACAGCAACGAGCTGTGGCGGGACTTCGTGACGCGTCGTGACCCGGGGACCCGTGAGGTGGACCCGGAGTACTCCGGCGGCATGATGGTGCGGTTCGCGGAGAACTCCGAGCAGATCCAGCGGTGGATCAACGACCCGGAGGACGGCGGCACGTCCTGGGACGGTTCGCGTGTGCTCTACGTCCAGCACCCCTCGGACCCGGTGGTGTGGTGGTCGCCGAACCTGCTGTTCCGCGAGCCGGACTGGCTGAAGGAGCCGCCGGGCTTCGACCGGTCGCCGACGATGCAGTGGATGCCGATCGTCACCTTCTGGCAGGTCACGTTGGACCTGCCGCGTGCGGGCAACGTGCCCAACGGGCACGGCCACAACTACGGCACCTCCGTGCTGGACGGTCTGGTGGCGGTGGCGGGGGAGGACCGCTTCTCCGTCGACGACGTGGAGCGGTTGCGCGTGCAGCTGGACGATGCGATGGAGAACCAGGGCCCGGAGAAGGAGGTCGGTGTCGACAACGGGTGATCCGGGCCGACGCTGACTGAATTCAGTATGAGCATATAGCCATTTCTGCATCACTATTCTGACCTGGACCTACGGGTAGCGTCAGGACGGCGACCATTCGCGACCTGCCGTTGCAGCCCGTGTCCCCCGGGCGACCGATTGCTTAAGTGCCATGAACAGTGCCTATGGATAGTCAAGCCCCCTTTATGGGGGTGTGTAGTTTGGCTTGTCTAACACATGAACAACTCAGTCGGTAGGCTATGTGATGCAGTGAGGTTAATCCTTCGCTGTGAACCTCATATACTTCTATCGAAAGGCATCATCATGCTGGACATCATCGGCACCATCGTCAACTCCATCGGCGACTTCTTCAACGAGGCCATCGAGCTCGTCACCGGCTCCATCGCTGGCGCTGGCGAGTAATTCGCACTAGCGACGTTGGCCCCCGCACCTCGGTGCGGGGGCTTTCTGTATGTCCGTGTGGGGAATAGGTACGTTCCCCGACATAAGGTATGTTTAACATGTGCGGACGTGATGAACCCGCACGGAGAGCACATCTTCGTGTGTGCCTGCCTTTCGCGAATCCGCGCACCGGGCCCCTGATGAACGGGGCTGGTGCGCGGATTCTTTTATCGTTCCAGCTGTTCAGGAAGGTGAACGCCGATCGTTTTCACCCCAAACGGGGGTATATAGTCTTCCCCATGTAACAACAGCGGGACTTTCATCGGTATCGTTCCTGTAGCAGCGAGGCATGAGCAACGCCGCAGAATCTCATATACTTCTATCGAAGGGTCTTCCCATGATCGACATCATCTCCTCCATCGTTGACGCCATCGCCGGTTTCTTCACCTCCGCCCTGGAGACCATCACCGGTTCCATCACCGGCGCTGAGGCTGACACCGACGCGTAAGTCGCTCCCTAGCGACACCAGCCCCCGCACCTACAGTGCGGGGGTTTTGCATGTTCGGACACGCGTAGAATCGCCGTCATGATCCTCATCAACGTCCGATTCCGCCCGCTGCCCGAGTACGTCGAGAACTTCCGGGAGGTCGTCGCCGACTTCACCGACGCCACTCGCGCCGAGGCCGGCAACCTGTGGTTCGACTGGTTCCGCGGCACCGACGACCCCACCGAGTACTTCCTGGTGGAGGCCTTCGAGGACGGGGCCGACGGGGCCCACGTGGAAAGCGACCACTTCAAGGCCGCCTGCGAGCTCTTCCCCACGGTGCTGTCCGAGACCCCGCAGATCGTTAATACCTCCATCCCCGGAAAGAGGGAGTGGGACCGTATGGCGGAGTTCTCCGTGGAGTGACGGGGTAAACTCGTCAGACATGACGTCACGGAACGCACCTGCCGAAAACCCGACCGCGACCCGCCCGCCGAAGCTCGACAAGGTCGCCTACGAGAAGGAGCTCAAGAAGCTCCAGGCGGACCTCGTCGACATGCAGCAGTGGGTGCGGGAGACCGGTGCCCGCGTGGTGGTCATCATGGAGGGCCGCGACGCCGCCGGCAAGGGCTCGGCCATCAAGCGCATCACCCAGTACCTCAACCCCCGCTACTGCCGGGTCGAGGCACTGCCCGCACCGACGTCCCGCGAACAGGGGCAGTGGTACTTCCAGCGCTACGTGGAGAAGCTGCCCTCGGCCGGTGAGATCGTGATCTTCGACCGCTCCTGGTACAACCGCGCCGGCGTGGAGCGGGTCATGGGCTTCTGCACCGCCCCGGAGTACCGCCGCTTCCTGCACCAGGCACCCATCTTCGAGCGGCTCCTCGTGGAGGACGGCATCATGCTGCGCAAGTACTGGTTCTCCGTCTCCGACGAGGAGCAGGTCGCCCGCTTCACCTCCCGCCGCGAGGACCCGCTGCGCCAGTGGAAGCTCTCCCCGATGGACCTGCAGTCCATCACCCGGTGGGAGGACTACTCCCGGGCGAAGGACGAGATGTTCGCCCACACCGACACTCCCACGGCCCCCTGGTACACGGTGGAGAGCGAGGACAAGAAGCGTTCACGCATCAACGTGATCAACCACCTGCTGTCCTCCGTGCCGTGGGAGAAGGTCGAGCACACCCCGCCGCACATCCCCGAGCGCCCGGAGGTGGCCTCCGACTACGAGCGTCCCCCGCGTACCGAGTTCCGCTACGTGCCGGACCTGGCGTCGAAGCTGGAGCGCAAGCCCAAGAAGAACAAGAAGAAGGGCAAGTAGCCCCTCAGGCGTAGTGCGCCTCGATCTCCCGCTCGAAGTGCTCGTGGATCACCTTGCGGCGCAGCTTCAGTGACGGGGTGACCTCCTGGTACTCCACGCCGAGGTCACGGTGCAGGATCGTGAACTTCTTCACCTGCTCCCAGCGGTTGAGGTGGCTGTTGAGCTCGTCCACGTAGCCCTGCACCATCTCCCGGGTCTCCGGGGCACGCACGATGTCCTTGTAGCTGCCCGACAGTCCCTGGCGTGCGGCCCAGGCTGTGACCGCCTCGTCGTCCAGGGTGATCAGCGCGGAGACGAAACTGTGGTCGTCCCCCACGGTCACGATCTGACTGGCCACCGGGCAGAGGCCCTTGAACTTCGCCTCGATCTGGGCCGGTGCCACGTACTTGCCGTTCGAGGTCTTGAACAGCTCCTTCTTGCGGTCGGTGATCCTGACCCGGCCCTCCTCGTCGATCTCGCCGATGTCACCCGTGGAGAACCACCCGTCGGCGTCGAGCACCTCGGCGGTGGCCTCGGGGTTGTTGTGGTAGCCGTCCATCACACCCTGCCCGCGCAGCTGCACCTCCCCGTCGTCGGCGATGCGCACCTCCACGCCGTCCAGGGGCGGGCCCACGTAGCCGGCCCGGTAGGTCTGCGGCCGCGTCAGACAGGACGCCGCACTCGACTCGGTCAGCCCGTACCCCTCGAGGATCGGCATGCCGGCCGCGCCGAACCAACGCGCCACGTCCGTGTTCAACGCCGCCGAGCCGGAGATGAAGTAGTGCACGTTGTTGCCGAAACGTTCCCGGATCTTCGACATGACCAGCTTGTCGCCGATCTTCGCCTGCAGCCGGACCCACGTGCCCGCGGAGCCGACGCCGTTGTCGGCGTCGAAGACCTGCACGCCCACCCGGCTGGCCCAGTGGAAGAGCTTCTCCTTCACCCCGCCCTCGTTGGCCATCATCGTCGCCACACCGTTGTAGGCCTTCTCGAAGATGCGCGGGGCCGAGCCCATGAACGTCGGCTTCACCACGCCGAGGTTCTCCACGATCTTGTCGATCCGCCCGTCGATGGCGGTCTCGAAACCGATCTGCAACGGCAGCACGAGCAGCAGCTTGCCCATCACATGGGCCAGGGGGAGCCACAGGAACTGCTTGTCGTCGATGGTGAGCAGGTCCTCCGGCCCGGAGTTGGAGGTCTGCTCGGACGCGTGCGCCTCGAACACCCACACGCGGTGGGGGAGCCGCACACCCTTGGGCCGTCCGGTCGTCCCGGAGGTGTAGATCAGGGTGGAGAGGTGCTCCAGGGTGGTGGCGTCGATCCGGTCGTCGACGGCGGTGGGGTTGGCGTCCATGTACTCCCGGCCGGTGGCGCGGAGCTCGTCGAGCGTGACCGCCCATCCGGTAGCGTCCTGCGCGAGTTCCGCGGGGACCTCACCCTCCAGCAGGACCACGGTGCCCACGTCCGGGATCGACTCGCGCAGGGAGAGGAGCTTGCCCAGCTGGTCGGCGTCCTCGGCGAAGACCAGGCGGGAGCCGGAGTCGTCGAGGATGTACGCCACGTCGTCGGCGATGGAGGTGGGGTAGACCGTCACCGTGGCCGCGGAGGCGTACATGATCCCGTAGTTCGCCAACGCCCACTCGTAGCGCGTTGAGCTGGCGATGGCGACGCGGTCCTCCGCCTCGATCCCCAACGACATCAGTCCGCCGGCGACCTCGGTGGCCTGCGTCCCGAGCTCGGCCCAGGTGACGGCCTCCCAGGTCTCGTCCCCGCCCGCGTGCGACACGGGGTAGCTGTAGGCCCTACGGTCGGGTGTGGCCCCGATACGGTTGCGGAGCATGTGCCCCACGGACCGGACCGCGGGGTCGATGCGCACGGTGGCGGGCGCGGGGGTGGGCGCTGGGCTGGGCGAAGGTGTCATTCGGACTCCATCCGGGACGAAGGTGTGCTTTGTGTCACGATAGCAAAATGACTGTGTGGTGACCGGTGTTTCCCGAAGCATCTTCCGCGGTTCCGTGCCACCATGGCCGACATGGCTTCCGCTACCTCGTCCCCGTACCCCGAAAGTCCTCTCGTGCGTGTCGAGTCCCTGCACGGCACCGGCATCGTCACCCTCGACCGGCCGAAGGCGCTCAACGCGCTCAACCACGAGATGATCAACGCCGTCGCCGCCGCGCTCGACCGGTTCAGCGACGACGCGGACGTCCGCCAGGTGCTGCTGTGCTCGGCGGGGGAGAAGGCCTACTGCTCCGGCGGGGACGTGCGCTCCGTCCGCGAGTCAGACCTCACCGGCGACTACACCGCCGGCGACGACCTCTTCCGCGACGAGTACGACATGAACCACGCGCTGGCGACGTTCCCGAAGCCCACCGTCGCCCTCGTCGACGGCATCACCATGGGCGGCGGCCTCGGCGTCTCCGCACACGCCGACGTCCGTGTCGTCACCGACCGGACGTGGGCGTCGATGCCGGAGATGGCGATCGGCTTCATCACCGACGTCGGCATCTCCCACGCCTTCACCCACCTGCCGAACGTCCCGGAGGACGCCCGGACCGCCGTGGGCCTGTTCCTGGCGACCACGGGTTACCGCATCACCGCCGCCGACCTGCTGTGGAGCGGCCTGGCGACCCACCGTCTGCCGGACGGTGAGGCCGAGCGCTTCCAGGACGTCCTGCTGCAGGACGGCCTGGACGCCGCGCTCACGCTCACCCACCGCCCCGAGGAGGCGTCCTGCCTGGAGGAGAACCTCGGGTGGATCGCCGAGACCTTCGCCGGCGACGACTGGGCGGCGGTCGACGCGCGCCTCGCCGCGGCGTCCGGCGACTTCGCCGAGGAGGTCCGCGGCCTGCTCGCGCCCGCCAACCCGCTGTCGCTGTTCGCCGCGGCCGTCCTGCTGAACCACTCGGCGGACGCGACGCTGCGCGGCGCGCTCGACGCCGAGTACGCGCTGGGACGCCTGCTGCGCCGCCAGCCGAACTTCCCCGAGGGGGTGCGCGCCGTGCTGGTCGACAAGGACCGCGACGCCCACTTCACCCCGGCCAGCGTCGCCGAGGTCACCGACGAGCAGGTCGGGGAGCTCAGACGGACAGTGGCTCAGGCGTGACCTCGGCGCTCCTGCGCTGAACCCGCACCCAGACCACGAAACCCCAGGCCACGAACACGCCGTAGACCAGGTAGAGCACGGCGCTGGGGTAGTAGCCGGCGGTGAACAGCAACGGCACGCCGACGACGTCCACCGCGATCCAGATCAGCCAGAACTCCGTCCAGCCTCTTGCCATGCCGAAGGTCGCGAGCAGCGAGCCGGTGAAGATCCAGGCGTCCGCCCACGGACCCCAGGACCCCAGTGCACTGAACACCCACGCGAAACCGCAGGTGCCCACGACCGCGACCACGAGCATGCCCACCCGCTCCCGGTTCGACGCCCAGTGCGGCTGCACCGCCTCGTAGGTGTCCGCCGGTTCCGAGAGGATCGAGCGCGACGGGTCGGTGTCCGCCGGCTCGCGCAGCCCGGCGGTCTTCGCGCGCTGCCACTGCCACCAGCCGTAGACGCTGACGATGAGGAACATGACCTGGCGTCCGGCCTGCCCGTAGAGGTCCAGGTCCTGCGGGGTGTGGAAGACACCGCCGAGGAAGACGGTGAACAGCAGGACGTTGCCCGCGATGCCCACCGGCCAGGCCCACACCACCCTCCGCATACCGCCGATGGCGGAGGCGATGCCGAAACCGTTGCCGATGATCTCGCGCCAGAGGACGGCGGAGTCGCCGATCGTCCACTGGGCGTTGAGGAATGTCGTGAGGCCGTCCTGGAGGGACGACAGTACTGCGGACATGAGGTGTCCAGCCTTTCTCTCCCGTCCGGACTATGACCGTCGGCCCCGGAATTACACCGGGTCTGCTTGACCCACCTGGTGGAGGTGGCGCTCGCGGGCTTTCACCGCCGGTGGGGACTTCCACCCCGCCCTGAGAATGCTTACCGACGTCACGTTACACCTGCCGCGACGGCGTGTCGGAGGTTAGGCTCATTCGGACTGATACTCTCTGAGAGCATGTCGGCGGAATCACACGAAAAACCTCGGAAAGCAGACCACCCGCCGGTAAAGATGCCGGGCCACCTCTATCTACTGGCCGTGGTGCCGCCCGTTCTGGCCGCGTTGGCCCTGGTCGCGTCCTACGGCTCGCTGCCGGACCCGATGCCCACGCACTGGGGGTTCACCGGCGAACCGGACGCCTGGGCGCCGAAGTCGATGGGGACGCTGCTGGTCAACATCCTGCTCGGGCCACTGCTGTGCGTGCTGGCGATGGCCGGTGCCGGAGCGTTCCTCCAGATGCACTCCGGCACCCTGTTCGAGCCGGGCGGATCGAAGACGCTCGGCGACGCTCGACGGCATTGGCACGAACTGCGCGTGATGCAGCCGCTGTTGGGCTGGTACTGCGTGATGCTGTCGACCTCGCTGACGCTGCTGATGCTCGGCCTGAACGCCCCGTGGCTGCGCAGCATCGCCGGGCTGCTCGACGCCCTCGGCATGCTCGGCATCCTCGCCGCCACCATATGGCTGTTGGTGGTGGGCGGACGTAAGTCGGACGCCATCGCCAAGAAGTATCCCCACTCCGACGGACGGCGGCGACGCTGGCTGCTCTTCGTGGAGATCCCCGGCAGCGACCGGGTGATGGTGGACACCGGCAGCGGCACGAACTTCACCTTCAACGTCGCGACCAGGGGAGGACGCATCGGCGCAGTCGTCCTCTCACTGATCATGCTCGCGACGGCGGTGCTGCTGCTGTCGATGGCGGTCGCGGCGCTGCTCTGAGCGGGCCGGGGCGTCCCGAACGCACAACGACGGTTTCCGTCCGGCGTCCGGGGCGAAGTGGCTACTTCGTCCCGGCCGTTAGACAGAAACCGTCGTTGGCAGTTATCGGCAGGTCGCGTCAGGCGCCGAAGCCCTCGCGCAGCAGCCCGAACTCCTCGTCGATGATCTCCGAGGCGTTGCGGTCGGACGACGCCCACCCGGGTGACAGCACCATGCACGCGCGCTTGTCGCCCACGGCGCTGGCCTCCACCGCGATGGAACCCGCCGCGAGGGACGAGATCAGCATCAGGGCGGTGGCCTGGCGGCTCATCGTCGACTCGGACCGCTTGTGCAGGGCGTCCAGCAGTCCGTCGGCGATGTGCAGAACCCGTTCCCGGTCCTCGCGGCCGGTGCTGTAGCTCAGGTGGTCGCCGATGGAACGCAGGTTGAGCAGCGTGCCCGGGTCGTCGGACGGGGTCCCGTCCTCGTCGATGCGGTCGGTGATGAGCCGTCGCAGGATGTCGAGGGGGTGCTCCTCGGCCGGGGCGTCCTCGACCTGCTGGCGCAGTTCGTCGATGGTCTCCTCGATGAAGAGGAGCAGGGCGTCCTCCCTGCGGGGGAAGTAGTTGTGGAATGTCCGGGTGGACACGCCGGCCCGCTCGGCGACGGCGGCGACGGTCATGCCGTCACTGCCCTCGGCGAGCAGGAGCTCGGCGGACGCCCGGGCGAGGGCGCGCCGGGTCTCCTCCTTCTTCTGCTCCCGCAGCGAGAGTGCTTCCTCAGCGGCCATCGGTCTCACCGGGCTGGTCGGCGTCCTGAGCGCTGTGCTCGCCGTGGGTGCCGTCCGGGGTGTCGGCGCCGACGGCGGCGGGCTGCTTCTCGTGCTTGCCGGTGGTCCCGGTGTCCTCCGGGGCCTCGAGGCCGACGAGGCCCTCACCCTCGACGTCGACGCTGGGCAGGATCTTGTCCAGCCACTTCGGCAGCTTCCACGCCCGGTCGCCGAGCAGGAACAGCACGGCGGGGACGATCGTCATGCGGACCACGAAGGCGTCGATCAGCACGGCCATGGCCAGGGCGGAGCCCATCACGGCGATGAACGGCTCGTCCATGAGGATGAAGGCGGCGAACACCGAGATCATGATCAGGGCGGCGGCGGTGACCACGCGGGCACCGTGCTTGAAGCCGTTGGCCACCGCGTTGCCGGCGGTCTTGCCGTGGACGTAGCCCTCGCGCATGCGGGTCACCAGGAACACCTGGTAGTCCATGGCGAGTCCGAAGACGATGCCGATGAGCATGATCGGCAGGAAGGAGATGATCGGCTGCGGGTCGTTGGTGATGCCGAGCCAGCCCCACTGCCAGATGCCCACGGTCAGGCCGAAGGTGGCGGCCACGGACAGGGCGAAGCCGAGTGCGGCGATCAGCGGGACCCACAGGGAGCGGAACACGACGACCAGCAGGACGAACGCGAGCACCACCACGATGGCCACGTAGGGGATGAGCACGTCGGACAGTCGGTCGGAGATGTCCTCGAAGATCGGGGTCACGCCGGTGACCGAGTAGTTCGCGCCGGTGTCGGCGGCGAAGGTGGTCTCGGCGTCGCGCAGGGCCTGGAGGGTGTCGTTGGTGGCCTCGTCGGTGGCGCCGGTGGTCGGGGTGATCAGAACCTGGGCGGCGGTGCCGTCCTCGGAGACCTGGGCGATCTGGGCGTTGGAGACGCCGTCGACCTGGCTGATCTGCTCCACGGCGGTGCCGAAGGCGGCCATGCCCTGCTCCGGGTCGTCGGTCTGGACGAGGGCGACCATGGGGGCGTTACGCCCCGGGCCGAAGTCCTCGTTGACCCACTCGGAGGCGGTGCGCTGCGGGCTGCCGAGCTTGGCGGAGTCGTCGGTGGGCATGGCGAGCTGCAGCCCCAGGGCGGGGATCGCCAGGATCACGAGCAGCAGCACGGAGCTCAGGGCGAAGACCAGGGGACGCTTGCGGATCTGGCGGACCCACTTCAGGCCCATGGTGGGCTTCTCGTCCTCGGGGTCCGGCGCCTTGACGAACGGGGCGCGTCCGGCGAAGGACTTGGTGCCGAAGGCGCCGAGGATGGCGGGCAGCAGGGTGATCGCCACGATCACGGCGATGAACACGGTCAGGGCCGCTGCCAGGGCCATGGCGGTGAGGAAGGGGATGTTGATGATCGACAGCGCGGTCAGCGCGATGATCACGGTCAGTCCGGCGAAGCAGACGGCGGAGCCGGCCTTGCCCACGGCCAGTCCGGCCAGGTGCGCGCGTTGCCGGTGCGTGGTGCCCTTGATCGCCTGGGCGAGTTCCTTCGGTGTCATGTTGTTGCCGCCGGAGAAGGCGACGAGTTCATTCCTGAACCTGGACACGATGAACAGGGCGTAGTCGATGCCCACGGCCAGGCCGATCATGGAGGCCAGGGTCGGGGTCATGTTGTTGATCGAGTCGGTCAGTGCGGTGCCGGCGTAGATCAGCATGATGCCGGTGCCCACGCCGACGACGGCGGTGATCAGCGGCAGTCCGGCGGCCACGAAGGAGCCGAAGGTGATGATCAGCACGAGAGCGGCGACGGCCATGCCGATGAGCTCGGCGGTGCCGCCGATCTCCTGCACCTGGAAGACGTTGCCGTTGTAGGAGACGTCGAGGTTGTCGGTGACGGCACCGTCGAGGGTGTCGGTGACGGCGGTGATGTCCTCGCTCGAGACGTCCTGGGCGGTGTCGCCCTGGAAGGTCACGGTGAAGGTGCCGGTGCGGCCGTCCTCGCTGAGCGGGGAGAGTGCCTGCAGGTCGGCCTGGATCTGCTCCTCGGGCATGCCCTGCTCGGCCTTGGCCGCGGTGAGCTGCTGCTCCATGCCTGCGGCGGCGGTCACCGGGTCCACGATGGACTCGGTGTCGACCAGGGCGTCCTCACCCTGCAGGTCGGCGATGAGGGCGTCGAGGTCGGCCTTGGTGGCGGGGTCGGTCAGGGAGCCGCCTTCGGGGGCGCGGACCACGACGGTGCCGGTGGGGGCCTCCATGTCGTCGCCGTCGCCGGGGAAGAGCTCACCCATCTCCTCCTGGGTCTCGACGGATTCGAGCCCGGGGATGGTGAAGGACATGGAGGTGGGCTTCATCATGGTCGCGGCGGCGGTGCCCGCACCGATGAGGAGCAGGAGCCAGACGGCGATGAAGCGCCACCGGTGGAGGTATGCGGATCGTCCGATCCGGTAGAGGAGTTTAGCCATGCGCGATATTATTGCACTCTCCACGCAAAATTGCACCATCAGTGCACAGCTATGTTTCTAGCAGGGTAAAT
>NZ_JBQSWV010000025.1:0-49531 GCF_052377495.1 Corynebacterium sp. AOP36-E1-14 | reverse complement strand
GACCTCCATCTGAATGGCGCGAAGTGTGTTGTGGAACACACACTATGTAAAGTGTGGTTCACAGTACGATATGTATTCGAGGAACACAATGTTTATCGAGAAAAAACTGGATGGCGCGCTACAGATGGCTGTGACCTGCGCGTATCTTCCCGAATTGGGGTAAGGGGGGAGGGGGGTTCGCCTAGCAGAGGCGGCGGTCGGCCCCGTAGCCGGCTGTGCCCGGGAGGACGCACCGGGCGTAGGGTGCCTACCCATGAACGCGCTCGAGATCACCGACGTCACCGTCCGCCGCGGCGGCAGCCACCTCGTCGAGGACGTGCGCCTCACCGTGGCGTCCGGCACGCACTGGGCCGTGCTCGGCCCCAACGGGGCCGGCAAGTCCACGATCCTCAAGCTCGCCGGCGCGCGGCTGTACCCCACCACCGGTGAGGTGCGCATCCTCGGCGAGCAGGTCGGACGCACCGACGTCCGCGAGCTGCAGAAACGCATCGGCTACGTCGACCCGAAGCAGCGCCTCGACGACGTCACCGCCGAGGAGGCCGTCCTGTCCGGGGCGTCGGCGTCCAACGGCTACGTCCAGCGTTTCGACTACGCCCCGCACCGCGCGCGTGCCGCCGAACTGCTCGACCTGGTGGGCATGGCGGACAAGGCCGACCGGCGCTGGAGCCAGATGAGCCAGGGGGAGAAGGCGCGCACGCTCATCGCCCGTGCGTTGGTCACCGACCCGGAGATGCTGCTGCTCGACGAACCGTCCACCGGCCTGGACCTGCCCGGACGCGAGACGCTGCTGCGTGTCGTCGACGACCTGCGCGCCTCCCACCCCAGGCTCACCACGGTGCTGATCACCCACCACGTCGAGGAGGTCGCCGCCTCCACCACCGACGTGCTCATGGTCAAGGACGGCCGCGTGCTGGACGCCGGGCCGGTGGAGCGGACGATGACCGCGCAGAACCTGGGCGTCCTCTACGACATGCCCGTGCAGCTGCAACGCGTCGAAGGACGCTGGTTCGCCGTGGCAGGACCGGCTGCGGCGCCGACCGTGGGATAGGCTCTCAAGGGTGACTGACTCCAGTGAAACCGCGGAAACGCCGGGAACGACGGACGCACCGGACGCGACGAAGAAGCGTCCGGCGTGGCTCGAGTACCTCGTGACCTTCCTCATCGCGATCCTGCTGCTCGGGCTGTTCAACACCTTCGTCGGACGGCTCTACCAGATCCCGTCGGAGTCGATGGAGCCCACGCTCGTCGGCTGCGACGGCTGCACGGACGACCGCATCTTCGTGGACAAGGTGTCCTACCACTTCACCGACGTCTCCCAGGGCGACGTGGTCGTGTTCACCGGCACCGAGGCGTGGTCGGAGGACTACGTGTCCACCCGCTCGTCCCAGCCGCTGGTCAAGGGTCTGCAGATCGGCCTGGAGAAGATCGGCATCCTGGCCCCGGACGAGTTCACCCTCGTCAAGCGCGTCGTCGCCACCGGCGGGCAGACCGTGCAGTGCCAGGAAGGTGACCCCGGGATCATGGTCGACGGCGAGAAGGTCGACGACTCCTTCACCGAGGAGCCCATGGCCTACCCCGTGAACCAGACCACCGGCTCGGACGCCTGCCAGGGCGAGTACTTCGGCCCGGTCACCGTGCCGGACGACAAGGTCTGGCTCATGGGCGACAACCGCACCAACTCCAAGGACTCGCGCTACTACAACCTCGCCGGTGACCCGGAGGAGGGCATGGTCCCGCTGGACAACGTGGTGGGCAAGGTGCAGTTCAAGGTATGGCCCCTGAGCCGGATCGGCTCGGTGAACTAGCTAGCGGGCCAGGTGCCGCCCAGGTGCTCTGTCTGGTTGAGGCTGACCAGGGTGCGGTTGTGGAAGTAGTCGTCCTCCCGCAGCACGCTGATGCTGCCGGGCGTCACGCCGAAACGCGCGTACCCCAGGGTATCGACGGGCAGGCGCAGCCAGTGCGCGACGACCATCGTCGCCGTCCCGCCGTGGGTGACCACCACAGTGTCGGGACGTCCCGCCGCGAGGACCTCGTCCATGCACGTGTGGACGCGCCGGGCGAAGTCCCCCATGGTCTCCGCGCCCAGCCCCTCGTCGTGCCCCAACCGCTCGCCCACGGCGGGCGGCGGGGTGAACCGTTCGCGGAACCATGCGTCTGGGCGTCCCTCCCCCTCGCCGTAGGACTTCTCCCGCAGCGCGGGCAGGAACGTGGCCTCCACGCCCAGGGCCGCGGCGACGGGCGCGGCGGTCTCGCGGCAGCGCGTCAGGTCGGACGCGACGAGCGCTGTGCCGTCCCCGCCGTCCCCGCCACGTCCTTCAACGCAGGACGCCACGGCGTCGGCGATGCGCGCGGCGTCCTGTCGTCCGCGGGCGGTGAGACGCGAGTCGAACCAGCCGCCGACCAGACCGTCCACGTGGTGCGTGGCCTCGGGGTGGGTGACGACGATGAGCCGGCGCATCAGGACTCGCTGGTGTTCAGCACACCCTCGGTCTCGATCTCGTCGTCGGTGGTGCCGATACGGCCCTTGGAGAGCTTGTTGACGACCATGGCGATCGCGCCGTCGCCGGTGACGTTCGCCGCGGTACCGAAGGAGTCGATGGCGATGTAGGCGGCGATCATCAGGGCGATCTGGTCCGCGTCGAAACCGAGGTTCGACTGCAGCACACCGACGGCCGCCATGATCGCGCCGCCGGGCACACCCGGGGCGGCGATCATCATGATGCCGAGCAGCAGGATGAAGCCGATGACCTGCCCGGCGTTCACGTCCAGGTCGAACATGTGGACCACGGCGAGGGCGAAGAGGGCGATCTTCATCATCGACCCGGCCAGGTGGATCGTCGCGCACAGCGGGACCACGAAACCGGCGACGTTGTCCGGCACACCGTTCTTCTTCGCGCTGGCCAGCGTCACCGGGATCGTCGCCGCCGAGGACGAGGTGCCCAGCGCGGTGGCGTAGGCCGGCAGCATGGTGACCAGGGCCTTGAACGGGTTACGTCCGGTGAGCGCACCGGCGACGAGGAACTGGGCGATGACCAGCAGGACCGTCATCACCACGGCGAGGACCAGCACCTTGGCGAAGGAGGAGATCACGTCCAGCAGGTGGCCGTTCATGCCCATCGACAGGAACACGCCGAAGACGAACACCGGCAGCAGGGGGATCACGAAGGAGCTGATGACCTTCATGACCACGCCCTCGAGCTCGCGGGCGGCGCCGTGCAGGATGTCCGACTTCACCGCGGTCATCGCCAGGCCCACGCAGAAGGCCAGGATCAGAGCGGTCATCACCTCGAACGGCGCGGGCATCTCGATCTCGAAGTAGGGCGAGAGCGCGCCCTCGTCGATGTCCATCAGCGTGCTGATCTTCTGGTCGCCCAGGAGCCAGCCGTAGGTGGCGGTGGCGACGGCGAAGGCGATGAGCCCGGAGATGACGGTCGAGCCGTAGGCGATGCCGGCCGTCAGCCCGAGCCACTTCCCGGCCCCGCGGCCCACCCCGGCGATCGCCGGGGTGATCAGCGCGAAGATCAGCACCGGGATGAACAGGTCCAGGAAGTTGCCGAACAGCCCGTTGAAGGTCACGAAGACCCTGGCCAGCCACTCCGGGAAGAAGAGACTGAACACGATGCCGAGGACGATCGCCACCACGATCCGGAACAACAGGGAGCCCGCCAGCTTCTTGAAAGTCATGGTGGTGACGATATGCCACCACACGCCCCCCGGCATAGCGGGGGGTGAAACTACCTCCCCGGCAGGTGCACCTAGAGGCCGAGTGCGTCGGCGATGGTGAAGTGCAGGTCCGTCTGGTCGGTCAGTCCGGAGACGTTCGCGGCGGACGGCCCGTAGGCGGCGATGCGCAGCTGGGTGCCGGTGTGGCCCTGCGCCTCGGTGTCGACGTTGTCGGAGGTGGCGTAGGCGATGGTCATCTCCGCGCCCTCACGGGTGATCAGGTTGCGCGACAGGCCCGGGTACACGGTGGCACGGGCCTCCTCCACGCTGATGCCCTTGTCCTCGGCGATCTCCTTGATGTCGTCCTCGTCGACGCCGCCCACGATCTGGCTGGTGTGCGCGTGGTCGGCGGTGACGAGCACGAGGGTCT
Source organism: Corynebacterium sp. AOP36-E1-14 (assembly GCF_052377495.1). Classification (NCBI taxonomy): domain Bacteria; kingdom Bacillati; phylum Actinomycetota; class Actinomycetes; order Mycobacteriales; family Corynebacteriaceae; genus Corynebacterium; species Corynebacterium sp. AOP36-E1-14. The sequence goes on along the minus strand of NZ_JBQSWV010000025.1, from coordinate 45,438 downwards.
CTCCGTCCTCCTCGGCGAAGGAGAGCGCCTCCTGGACGGCCTCGTCGAGGTCCACGGTCTCGCCGATCTGCCCGCAGGGGTTCGCGGCGTGGTCCTCCTTGTCGATGGACGCGCCCTCGACCTGCAGGAAGAAGCCGTTCTCCTTCCCGTCGTCGTTGTTGCTCAGCACGTCGATGGCCTTGTTGGTCATCGAGGCGAGCTTGGGGATGTCCTCGGTGCGCTCGGGGTTGTCGGTGCACTCCTGCGCGGGCTTGAGGTAGCCCTCCTTCTCGGCGGTGTCGCCGTCCCAGCGCACCGGCATGTTGCCGTCGGAGAAGAGGCCGAGGACCGGGGAGTCCTGGTTGGCCTCGGAGACGGCGTCGAGCTCGGCGGCGTTGGTGGGCAGCTGGTAGCCGCGATCCTCGGCCTGCTCCAGCAGGGTCTTGCCCTTCCAGTCGCCGGCCTTGGCCTTCTGGGCGAAGCTCTCGGCGCCGCCGCCGAGGGTGACGTCCGCGCGCGACTCGAGGTACTGCTCGGAGATGGAGCCGTCGCCACCCTTGTCGAGGAGGTCGTCGCCGCAGGCGTCGGTGTCCTCCGGGCCGTAGCACTTGCGCTTGGCGACGTGGGCGGCCTGCACGGCGGGCGTGGCGTCCTGGATCTCGGCGGTGGACACGTTGCCGGTGGCCAGGCCGGCGGACTTGGCCTTCTCGATGAGGTTCTGCTGGCTCTCGCCCTCGACGTCCACGCCGATGGCGCCGTTGTAGGACTTCGTGCCGGTGGCCCAGGCGGTGCCGGACGCGGCGCTGTCGGTGACGTAGTTCGGCGTGCCGTCCTCGTTCAGCGAGTAGTGGGTGTACTGGCCGGTGACGGGGAGGGCGTCGATGCCCTTGAAGCTGCCGGACGCGCCCTCGGCGAAGTTGCGGGCGGCGGTGATCTCGGAGTCGCCCATGCCGTCGCCGATGAGCAGGATGACGTTCTTGGCGCCGGTGGCGGCGACGGCGTCGCGGACGTAGTCGCCCTGGTCGCCGTCGAGGCGTCGGGCGCCGCCGTTGGCGGTCAGGTCGCCGTCGGCCTCGCGGTGCTGGATGGCGGGGGTGCCACCGTCGGCGTTGTCGTCGGCGTTGCTGTCGCTGCAGGCGACGGCGGTGGCCAGGAGGGATACGGTGCCGACGAGACCCAGTCCGGTCTTCAGGACGGCGACGGCGGTGCGGTTGTGGTTCACGGTCAACTCTCTCTAAACGAAAACGTCAGGAACAGACCGTGACGCTACGGAGCCGAGGTGAATCCACGGTGAGATCCGAGGGCCCTTGAGGTGAACAGGTGGTGACAGGTGCTGAAGAACTCAGAACCATATGATTTGATAATGGGATGACGTTCATGAATATGAGGAAGAAGAAGCTCAGCGGCGCGGCCTTCGCCGCGGCCCTGGTGCTCGGCGCCGGGTCGCTCACCGCCTGCGGCGGGGACGACGCCGAGGCATCGGACGCCACCGGCGCTGCGGGCGCAACGGACGCAGCGGCAGCAGCGTCCGGCGCCGGTCTCGATGGCAGCGAGGCGCTGCAGGCGATGCAGGTCAAGGCCGAGGAGAACGGCTACGACAGCTGCATGATGACCCCGGCGAGCAGTAGCGACCTCAGCACGATCCGGCTCGCCTGCGTCCAGGCGGGCCTTCCGCAGATCTCGCTGTTCGACAAGGCGGACCGGGAGTCCGGCAGCGAGGTTGTCGAGGCGGAGCTCGACGAGCTCGAGGAGTTCTCCGCGGACCAGGAGTACGCGGCGACGCGCGAGGACATGGGCGGTAAATACCGCGCGCTCGACGGCGACGACGTCGTCGGATCCTGCAACGACCTGTCCAACGACGATTGCGATGACATCGCGGAAGCCCTCGGACTGGAGTCGACGCTGCCGGACGGCGCGATCACCGAGGAGGAGTTCAAGGCCAACCTCGCCGAGGAGATGGAGCGCGACGCCAAGGAGGCCGAGGAGAAGCGGAAGAAGGAAGAGGAGGAGAAGGAGCGCGAGCTGCAGACCTACTCCGGCTGGGACGACCTCTCCCAGGCCAGGGAGCAGCTGAGCGCGTGGGACCTCGCCTGCTCGGAGGCCAGCGGCTCGGGCGGCCAGGCTGCCTGGTGCGCACTGGACTCCGTGCTGGTCACCTTCGACATGGACATCGACGAGCTCGAGGACCAGGGCGTCTTCCAGGAGGTCTCCCGCGACGACATGGTCTCCGTCTCCGACGACGACTGGATCGTGATGTGCTCGCCCGGGTCCCACGACCGGTGCGAGATGATCGCCGACAAGACCGGCAAGTCGGTCAAGGACGGCGTGTAGGTGCGTAGTTCGTAGGCCCGATTTCGGCCCCTGTGCTGTCGGTGCAGGGGTACCAAGTTGGACCTGGGAGCTCTGAGTTGGTCGACTCAACGCTCCCAGGTCCAACTTGGTCCCCGTCCTCGCACAGGACGTCCCGCGTAGGACGCCGCGAGCCGGGTCGGCGGTTACGGCGCGAGCGCCTCCGCAACGTCTGTGCCGGCACCGCCGTCCCCGCTGCCGAGCAGCTCGCTGAGCCACACGATGTCGTCGACGAGGGTGACGCTGTCGAGCCAGTTGGCGAGGATGAGGTCGGGGCGGGTCAGGTCGTCCAGCGCGACGGTGCCCAGACCGAAGGCGTTGTCCCAGGTGACCAGGCTGACCTTGGGGAGCAGTCCGGCGTCGGCGTCGTCGGCGACGGCCTCGATCTCCGGCAGGCTGAGGTAGTTGGGCCGCTCGTCGCCGTTGACCTCGACGGCGGGGAAGAAGACCACGCGCTGTCCGAGCCATTCCACGGTGATCGGGTCGCGGAAGCCGTAGTCGCTGGTCAGCCAGGCGGCGCTGGTGGTGCGCGTGGTCATCTCGGTGACGGGCTCGCCGTTGTCGTCGAGGACGGGGTTGCCGTCGTCGTCGAGCACGGGGGTCTCGACCTCGTCGGTGTAGGTGTCGGAGGTCAGACGCACGAAGTCCTTGGCGAACTTCAGACGGTCGTCCTCGGAGGTGACGTTGTGCATCAGGTCGTCGAGGAACGGGGTGTCCTCGGTCTCGCCGGTGAGCTGCTTGAGCAGGGCGTCGTTGCCGAGCACGAGGGAGCTCACGTCGGTCAGGCCGACCTGGCTCTGGCGGTGCTCGCCGACCTCGGGGTCGCGCAGGTCCTGGTAGGTGTCGACGGTGCCGAGGATGTTGGTGCACTTGCCGAGTCCCTCGGCGGTGGCGCGGGAGTTCAGGCCGAAGCAGCTGACCTCCTTGAGCGCGGGGACCTCGAGGTCGTCGACGGTGTCGAGCATGTCCTCGACGTCCTCCCCGGCGAAGTCGGCGATGCCGTCCTCGCGCAGGCGGTCGAAGTCGAGGGCACGTCCGAACCAGGTCAGGCCGATCTCGTCGGTGTCCATGTTCATGGCGGAGGCGAAGCCGAGGCGGGTGTAGGCGATGGAGCTGCGCTCCTCGTCGGCGGCGGCGAGGGCGATGCCGGGCAGGCCGAAGAGTTCGTTGGCCTCGGCGGTGGCGTCACCGCCGCGCATGGACGCGGCGACCTGGGTGCCGTCCCCGGCCACGGTGGACGTGCCACGCGGTGCGGGACGCTCCGGCAGCTCGACGGGCTGCGTGTAGTCGTACGTCTCGCCGGTGAGGTACCCGGCGATCTTCAGCGCGTCGGTGCGCGTGGCGAGGTTGGTGTCGGTGGTGCGTTCGCGCCAGGACCCCAGGCAGCGGCCGGCGATCACGACTCCGCTGCAGTACCGTTCGGTGACCATGTTGACCGGCAGCGCGGCGTCCTGCTGGACCTGCGCGTAGGTGCTGTAGGCGCCGAGCCGTCGCGGTTCGATGTTGGGGTACCCGAGGGCCGTGATGGTCCGCCTGACGAGGGGGCTGAGGCTGTCCTGGTCCAGGACCACGGCGCTCAGGATCTCGATGAGGTTGCGTTCACCGAGCTCCAGGGTCATTCCCAGGATGGAGATGTCGTCGCCGAGGTCGATGGTCATCTCCTCGGCGGCGGAGCCGACCTCGATGTTCTCGGGCAGGACGACGGCGATGCCGTCGCCGGTGGACTGGCTGCAGTCGGCGACGGCGGTCACCTCGGTCGCGTCGGACGCCTCGTCGCCGGACTGGCAGAGCTCGACGTAGTCGAGGATCATCTCGTTCTCGAGGAGGTCCTGGAAACCGCCGAGGTCGACGTCCACGTTGGACGTGTCGACCTGGACGTCCTGCTGGTCGTCCGGTGCGTCCTGCGCGGTGGCGGTGGGGAGCAGGGCGGCGCCGAGCGCGAGCGCGGTGGCGACGGCGGTGGTGGTTGCGGCGATGCGGCGCAACGGGCGGGGGCGGCGGGGACAGGTCACGGTGGGGCCTTCGGGGCTGCGGGGACGGAGGGTGCGGCAGGAGAGGAGGTTTCTCCTACGCAACATACGTCACATGAGTCACATAAGTAACACTGGTAACACCGGTACCCCCGTGGGTATCCGACTTCGCGCGGTCTCAGGCCATGCTCAGAGCTCCCGCACCACCGTGGCGGGCGTCCCCACGGCCAGCACGTCCGACGGCAGGTCGCGGGTCACCACCGAACCCGCCCCGACCACCACATTGTCGCCGATCGTCACGCCCGCGCACACCGTCACCCGGCCGCCGAACCACACGTTGCGCCCCAGGGTGATCGGCGCGCCGTACTCCCAGCCGGTCGCCCGCAGTTCGTGGTCCTCCAGGGGGTGCAGCGGGGTGAGGAACTGCGCGCCGGGGCCGATCTGGCAGTGGTCGCCGATGCGCACCGGGCAGACGTCGAGGATCGTGGCGTCCACGTTGATGAAGACGTCGTCGCCGAGGTGCACGTTCGTGCCGTAGTCCACGCGCAACCCGGGCCACACCTGGCTCCGCTCGCCGACGTGGCCGAGCAGGTCGCGGACCTGCGCGTCCCAGGAGTCCGCGTTCGCCGGGTCGGTCTGCGACAGCCGGAAGCACGCCGAGCGTGCGGCGACGTCCGGCTCGTCGGCGAGGTAGTACTCGCCGGCGACCATGCGTTCCCACATGCTGCGCGGGTCGGCGTCGACGGCGGCACGCAGGGAAGTGGCCGTGGTGGCCGTGGTGGCTGTGGCGTCTGTGCTGTCACTCATCTGCCCAGCCTGCCACACCCCGGGGTGCGTCCTGAGGTAGACCGCTCGGTTCGATAGGATGGCCACGCGAAATATTTTCAGCAGCCGACCAGCACAGGAGAGCACCCATGAGCAGCGACGACCACTCCCACGAGCACGAGTCGCGTGCGGACGCCGGCACCGCCGCACGCCGCGCCGCTGCCCTGCAGGCCGGCGACCGCCTGACGGACGCCACGGGACGTCCCTTCGGCTTCGACACCAACGCCATCCACGCCGGCTACGAGCCGGACGGTCAGACCGGTGCGATCAACGCCCCGATCTACGCCTCGACGACGTACGCGCAGGACGGCGTGGCGCAGCTGCGTGGCGGCTTCGAGTACTCGCGGTGCGGAAACCCCACGGTCACCGCCCTGGAGGAGACCGTCGCCGCGCTGGAGGGCGCGAAGTTCGGCCGTGCCTTCTCCTCGGGCATGGCCGCCACGGACACCGTCCTGCGCGCACTGCTGCGTCCGGGCGCCCACGTGATCCTCGGCAACGACGCCTACGGCGGCACCTTCCGCCTGCTCGACACCACCTACCGCGACTGGGGCGTGGAGGTGTCCGTGGTCGACACCGCCGACACCGCGCAGGTCACCGCCGCGCTGCGTCCGGAGACCGCGCTGGTCTGGCTGGAGACCCCCACCAACCCGCTGCTGGGTATCACCGACATCGCCGCCACCGCGGAGGGGATGAAGGACCACCCGGCGAAGCTGATCGTGGACAACACCTTCGCTAGCCCGTACCTGCAGCGCCCGCTGGCGCTGGGTGCGGACGTGGTCATGCACTCCACCACGAAGTACCTCGGCGGGCACTCGGACGTGGTCGGCGGCGTGATCGTCACCGACGACGAGGACCTCGACGGCGAGCTGCTCTTCCTGCAGGGTGGCGTGGGCGCCGTGCCCAGCCCCTTCGACGCCTACCTCACCTACCGCGGCATCAAGACCCTCGGCGTGCGCATGGACCGCCACTGCGCCAACGCCCAGGCCGTCGCGGAGTTCCTGGAGGGACGCCCGGAGATCTCCCAGGCGCTCTACCCGGGTCTGCCCGGGCACGTCGGCCACGACGTCGCCGCACGTCAGATGGACGGTTTCGGCGCGATGGTCTCCGTGCGTTTCACCGGCGGCGAGGCCCCGGCGCTGCAGTTCTGCGAGAACACCCGCCTGATCTGCCTGGCGGAGTCGCTCGGCGGGGTGGAGTCGCTGCTGGAGCACCCGGCGAAGATGACCCACCAGTCCGCCGCCGGCTCCGCCCTGGAGGTGCCGGACGACCTGGTGCGCATCTCCATCGGCATCGAGAACATCGACGACCTCCTCGCCGACCTCGAACAGGCGCTGGACGCCCTGTGACGCCCGACCCCGCCCTCTGCCGCACCGGCGTCACCGCAGGTCACACCGTGCTCAACGTGCAGGTGTGGCACCCGAACTGGGGGTCTGTGGCCACCGCGGCGATGCGCCGCTCCCTGTTCGGCGCCGACGCCCCCGCGCAGGACGCTCCGGACGTGGCGACCGCCGCGCGCATGCTCGACGACGTCCTCGGCGCCGACCGCGCCGCCGCCTGGCTGGGACGCGTCAGCGTCACCGACCACAGTCCCGAGGGGGCCGTGTCGGTCGACGAGCTGCGCCGGCGCGTGGACGGCATGGCCGCGGCCGCGCTGGACCCGGACGGGCGCCCCGCCCGGGGCGTCCTGCGCGTGGAACGTGACGGGACCCAGGGCGTCGCCCGGGTCGTCCTGCCGCTGTCGCCCGTGGTCGCGCCCGGCTGTGACCTGCACGTCCCGATCACGTTGGGTACGGACCCGCTCGCGGCGTCCGACCTGACGATGGCGCAGATCGAGGACCTCGCCGCCGGCGTGCAGGACGCCCTGGTCGCCACCGTCGAGGAGAACGGCGCGGGCGTGCTCGCCGTCGCAGAGACCACGGAGTCGCAGGTCACGCTGCACTTCTACCTGGACTCCACCGCGCCGACCGTGGCGGACCGCTCGTTGCTGAACACGCTGCGCACCGTCGCCTCCGCCTGGGACCTCGGCGACGCCGCCGTGACGGACGAACCCGACCCGGCCTGGACCGCGGTGCAGGACTTCCGCGTGTGATCGGTCGTGATCGGCTCACCGGTCGAATGCCGGTGGGGGTAGCGTCGGTGACCATGACCGACACCACAGGCACGACCCCCACCGACACCGCGGCCGTCCCCGGAACTGTCTCCGGCGGCGTGGTCCATGATCTGCCCGATGACCTGCGCGATGCCATCCTCGGCGGCGACCGCGGCCCGGGCGACGACGGTGCCCCGGCGATCGCCCGCAGCGTCCTGCCTCTGTGGGAGGACATCACCCCGCTGGCGCGCAACGAGTTCATCTGCTGGGTCGAGGACGCCCGCCAGGCTCCGACCCGTGCCCGCCGGATCCGCCGCACCTGCGAGGAACTCGAGGAGGGCAAGCGGCGTCCCTGCTGCTGGCCCGGCTGCAAGCACCGGTGAGCGGGTGCGCGGTCAGTAGCGGATGACCATGCGACCGTCGACCGTGCCTTCCTCCAGGTTCCCGAGGACGGTGTTGATGTCCTCCTGCGAGCACTCGTGGACCGTGGGGTGGATCAGGCCCCGGGCGTAGAAGTCCAACGCCTCCACCAGGTCCTGGCGCGTGCCCACCAGTGAACCGCGGATCGTGAGCCCCTTGAGGACGATGTCGAAGATCGGCGCCGGGAACTCCCCCGGAGGCAACCCGTTGAATACGATCGTCCCACCGCGGCGGGCCATGCCGATCGCCTGGCCGAACGCCTGCGGGTGCACCGCGGTGACGAGTACGCCGTGCGCCCCGCCGTCGGTGAAATCCTGGATCGCCTCAGCGGGGTCACCGTCCCTGGCATTGACGGTGAACTCCGCGCCGTACTTCCTCGCGAGCTCGAGCTTGTCCTCGGCGATGTCCACGGCGATCACACGCATGCCCATGGCCACCGCGTACTGCACGGCCACGTGCCCCAACCCGCCGACACCTGAGACGACCATGAACTGGCCCGGCTTCGTCTCCGAGACCTTCAGCCCCTTGTAGACGGTGACCCCGGCGCAGAGGACCGGTGCGACCTCGACCGGGTCCGAGCCCTCCGGGATACGGGCGCAGTAGCGGGTGTCGACGAGCATGTAGGTGCCGAACGAACCGTCGACGGTGTAGCCGCCGTACTCCGCCGACAGACAACGGGTCTCCCACCCGGTACGGCAGAACTCGCACTCCCCGCATGCCGACCACAGCCACACGTTGCCGACCGTGTCACCGACCTGGACGGAATGCTCGCCGGGACCGAGCTCGACGACTTCGCCGACGCCTTCGTGACCGGGGACGAACGGGGGCTCCGGCTTGACCGGCCAGTCGCCGTGGGCGGCGTGGAGGTCGGTGTGGCAGACCCCCGAGGCGATGAGCTTCACCAGCGCCTGGTTGCGGTCCGGGGTCGGACGGTCGATGTCCTTGAGGGTGAGCGGGTCGTGGAACTTCTCGACGACGGCGGCGTGCAGTTGGTCGGTCATGGTGTAGGTCCCTTCCGGTGGGGTGTGGTGGTCCGCGTCCCAGGCCGAGAAACAGATCGGCGTCCCGGGTGGCGTTCCGGGGATGCGGTGTGGGGGACGCTAACAACGACAGAGGTGGTTGCGGCAGGGGTCCGTACGACGGCGTGCTTAGCGGGGGGGGGATGCTCCCGGGGGTGCGGGAGCGCCACGCCAGGGGCCTGGAGGCGGGGCCGGCGCTCCCGGTCCAGGTAGGAGGGATGCTGCCGGGGCCCTGTGGTGGGGGTTGCGGTGTGGGTGGGCGGCGGTGCAGGCGGGGGTGGAGGCGGGACGTCAACCGGGGAAGAGTTCCGGAAGATCCCACTGGACAGGAAAAGCTGTGTCGATGTTGTTATGTCGACGTCAGTATCTCCGCCGACGTGGCCGCGGACGGTGTCAGGCTTCGCCGTGGAGCACCAGGAGCGTGACGGTGGCGGGGGCCGCGGCGCGGAGTTCGTGCACGCGGCCGGCCTCGATGTGGACCGCCGACCCGGGCGACACGACGACCACGTCGCTCTCCGTCTCCTCGTTCCGGATCTCGACCTCGACGGTGCCGACCTGCCCGAGGATGAGGATCGGGGCGGCGGCGCTGTGGTCGGCCATCACGTCGCCGTCGCGGAAGGCCAACCGGACCACGGTGACCCCGTCCTCTCTGGCGAGCCGTTCCACCGCGGGTTTCGCCTGCGTGTAGTCGGTGCGGGGGATCTCGTAGTCGGACTTCACCGTGCCGGGGTGGGCGTCGGCGAGGCCGTCGACGCTCGTCCAACCGTCGCGGGACTCGGTGTTCGCTGAGGCGGAGCGTGGTGTGGGTGTCATGGTGGAATCCAGCCTACGTACGTGCCGGGGGGGTCGGCGTCATGGTCGGAGAAAGACCCCTGCAGGATCCTCACCCTTCCAGGTAGGGATTCGGGCCGAAGTGCTTCCTGGGAGGGCGACTATTTCCACGGTGGGGAGGTGGTGGGGAGGTGGCCGGACGCTAGGGGGTGCGTGGGCGGCTGCGCGGGGTGGTGACCGTGCGGTCGCCGGGGATCCAGAAGCGCAGTGGTGCGTCGACGTTCTTCGAGATCCCGATCCGCGGCCCGGCGACCTGCTCGACCGGGGAGGACGCCGCGGTGAGGGTGAAGCCGGGAGCGTCTTCCGCATCGTCCTGCCTGATCTCCGAGCCGTTGAGGTCCAGGTCGAGGCCGAGGACGGCGCCGAGGTTGCCGGGGCCGCGGGCCAGGCCGTCGTCGGTGGGTTTCGGGCCGCGGCGGGAACGGGCCAGGTCAAGACCCTCGACGACGCGTCCTGCGCGCATCAGGATCCCCGCACCGGTGCCCTCGTCGCGGCACACGAGGTTGCCGGCGCGGTGGATGCCGTAGCTGGCGTACACGTAGAGCCGCCCGGGCGGGCCGAACATGGTCACGCACCGCGGAGTCGGACCATTGTAGGTGTGCGATGCGGGGTCGCCCACCCCGGGGTAGGCCTCGACCTCGGTCAACTCCACGGCGACGGTGCCCTCGGCAGTGGTGCGTCGCAGGGTGGCGCCGAGCAGCTGCGGGGCCACGGTCTCCGGCGCCCGGGAGAAGTCGATGTCCATGGGCTATTTCCCGGCGGCGCCCAGCACACCCAGCGCAGACACGGCCGCGGCGTCGGTCTCCTGCAGCATCAGCGGGTCGGTGCGGGGCATGGGGGAGATGGTCATGTCGGCGCGGACCTCCTGCAGCGGGATGCCGAGCATGTGCACCCGCGGGTCCGGGCTGCCGTCGACGTGCACCAGCCGGGAGGTCGCCAGGTCGACCTCCGGGGCCTTGGACGCCACCTCGGCGGGTTGCCCGGTCTCGTCGGCGCCGCCGGTGAAGACGAAGGGGCGCAGCCGGGCGTCGCGCACCAGTGCGGCGGTGACGGGCGAGGCGGTGTCACGCACGGCGGGTTTGTGCAGCCAGGCGTCGACCAGCGTGGTGGAGGAGACGTTGACGTCCCCGGTGGTCTCGGAGGCCATGAGGAACGCCGGTGCCTCGGGGTCGACGACCACGGTGGGGTGGCCGCCGAGGAAGCGGACGTAGCCGGCGTCGACGAGGCAGAGCAGTTCGGCGGTGCGGAACGCCGGCGGCCCGGAGCCGACCATCTGGCCCACGCGTCGTAGTTCGGCGTAGGCACCGCGCCGGGACTCCAGGGTGAAGCGTCCGGGCTGGTCGGCGACCTGGGCGGGTTTGCGGGCGGAGCCGATGACCTGCAGTCCGGCCTTGACCGCGGAGGCGGTGCCGAGCGACGCCTCGTGAAGGTCGGTGGCGAGACGGTCGCCGATGTGGGCGGTGAGTTCGTCGATGGTGGGGGCACTGTCGCGCGAGCGGACGTAGGTGGCGACGGGGTCGGCGTAGCCGGGAATGTCGAAGCGGTCGGCGGCGTCGGGGACGAGGGCGGCGAGCGCGGGGTCCTCGTGCAGGTTCCAGGGGTCGTCCGAGGCATCGATGACGCTGCTCACCTGCTGGAGTGCCGACGGAGCGTCCTGCAGCAGGATGCGGTAGTAGGCCTCGTGGGCGTCGCGCAGCAGCGCGGGCCACAGGCGCTCGCCGAAGTCGACGGAGCCGGCGGTCGCGTCGGACGGTACGGCGGCGAGCTCGGCGCGGAAGCGCGGCATGCGCGCTGCCGGCGGCAGCGCGTCGTAGACGGGTTTGGGCTGGTAGGGGTATCCGTGGTGGGAGGAGACAACCAGGCGCGGTTCGTCGCCGGAGGCCTCGTAGCGCAGGCCGGAACGCGCCGAAGCGTCCGGCACGAAGCGTCCTGCGCGGTCGATGGTGACCATGGCCATGAGGTCGAACAGGCCCATGCCGAGGCCGCGGACGAGCACGTCCTGCCCCGCGGGCAGCGCGGAGACGTCCTGGTCGGCGGGGTTTCCGGGGCGAACCCACGTCAGCTCGGGGTAGTGCTCCACGGACTGGGCGGTGAAGGTCTCCAGGGCGTCGGGCTCGGTGTCGGTCCAGCCGAGGGCGAGCACGGTGGCGTCGACGTCGAGGGTGGTGCCGTCGGCGAGGGTGATGCGGTCGCGGCCGTCGGACGTGGCGCGCACGTCGGTGGCGCGGGTGGTGTGCGTGCGCAGGACGAGGCCCTCGGGCAGGCGGGCGACGACGACGTCGTACACCCACCGCAGGTAGTGGCCGTAGAGCGCGCGCGAGGGGTGGGACTCCGGGCGGCTGGACGCCAGCTCCGCGGCGAAGTCGACGCCGACCTCCTCCGGCACGAGGCCGGGGTGGGCGTGGAAGAGCTCGGACTTCGCGGTGCCGGCCGGCCCGGTGAGTTCCTCGCCGCGCAGCAGGCGGATCCACTCGTACATGGTGGGGCCCTCGAGTACGGGGGCGGTCACGGTGGAGCCGGGTTCGGTGAACAGGGTGACGGCGTCGGCCAGGGTGTTCATGCACAGCGTGCGGGTCTGGTCGGTGCGCCAGACGCGGCCGGTGCCGACGGCGACGTCGTCGACGAGGTGCACCGTGACAGGCTCGGACGTGCCGGACGCGCCGGACGCTGCGTGCCGGTCGCGCACCAGGGCGCTGAGCCGTTCGAGGACGGAGATGCCGCGCGGGCCCCCGCCGATGACTGCTAAGGCGTTCATGACCACCATGGTATCGGTCGCAAACTGTTGTGTTACGGTGGGCGCACCCTGGAAGAACAGACAGATCTGTTCAGTTCTGTTGAAAGCACTAAAACGCCCATGCCGCCGCTGCACCCGTCACGCCGCACCACCCGCACGAACCGCAGGAACCGCACGATTTTCGCCCCGGTTGCCGCCGCCGTGACCGCCGTCGCCCTCGCGGCGTCCCTCGTCGCCTGCGGGTCGTCCGGCGACCGGGACGCCGGCGCACGGGAACTGGTGTACCTGGAGTCCCTGCCGTTCACCTCCCTGTACCCGCCGGCCGCCGGTTTCTACCCCAACGGCGGCATCCTCAACAACATCACCGACCGGCTGCTGTGGCAGGACCCGGAGACCCTGGAGCTGCACCCGTGGATCGCCACGGACCTGCCCGAGGTCAACGACGACGCCACCGAGTACACCTTCTCCCTGCGTGACGACGTCACCTACTCCGACGGCACGCCGCTGACCGCGCAGAACGTGGTCGACAACTTCGACCTCTTCGCGCTCGGCGACCCGGACCGCGGCCTGGCGTCGTCGGAGCAGATCAGCAGCTACGAGCGCGGCGAGGTCCTCGACGACACCACCGTGCGCTTCCACTTCGCCGACCCGGAGCCCGGCTTCGCGCAGGCCACGAGCTCCTTCAACGCCGGGCTGCTCGCCGACTCCAGTCTGGCGCAGTCCGACGAGGGCTTCGCGCCGGGCAGCGCGACGTCCGTCGTCGGCTCCGGACCGTTCGTGGTCGCCGACGAACAGCTCAACACCGAGGTCACGCTGGACGCCCGGGACGACTACGACTGGGCGCCGCAGGGCCGCGACGCCGCCGACGACCAGCAGGGTGCGGCACAGATCGACCGGGTCAGCGTGGTCGTCACCCAGGAGGACAGCGTGCGCGTCGGCGGGCTCAAGACCGCCCAGGGCGACGTGGCCCGCCAGATCGAGGCCCCGGAGGAGCAGCACCTCGCCGACGAGGGCATCGAGGTGCTGTCCGCGCCGACGAACGGGGTGAACAACCAGCTCGCCCTGCGTTTCCGTCACCCGCTGCTCAGCGACATCCGGGTGCGTCAGGCGATCATCGCCGGGGTGAACCGCGACCGGATCCTGGACTCCCTGTTCAGCGACTCCTACACCAAGGCGACCTCCTCGCTGGCCAGCACCACGGCGGGCTACCGCGAGCAGGAGGACGCCTACGTCTTCGACCCCGAGCGGGCCCGCGACCTGCTCGACGAGGCCGGCTGGGTGCCGGGTGCCGACGGCGTGCGCGTCAAGGACGGCCAGCGGCTCAGCCTCACCGCCAACGACTCCGCGCAGCAGCCGCGGACCCGGGAGGTGGTGACCATGGTCCAGGAGCAGCTGCGTGACATCGGCGTGGAGGTCAACCTGTACCCCGGTGACGTCGCCGCGCAGAAGGCAGCGCAGGTCGACCAGGACCTCATCCAGCTCAACGTGACCATGGTCGGGCGCGCCGACTACGACGTGATCAAGAGCCAGTACTACTCGCAGAACCGCAACCAGCTGCTCAACTTCGACGCCGACGACGAGTCCGTCGGCGATCCGGAACTCGAGGAACTGCTGCTCAAGGTGTCCGGATCGGTCAACGAGGAGGACCGCGCCGCGGCCAGCGGTGACGTGCAGGACTACCTCACCGAGCAGGCGTACGTGCTGCCCTTCTTCGAGGAACCGCAGGTCTACGGCGTGCAGGACTACGTGCACGGCTTCACCACCGACCCGATCGGGCGGCCGTGGTTCTACCCGGTCACGCTCGACACCGGTGCCACAGAAGAGCAGGAGGGCTGACAGACACCATGGACTCCCTGACCACCGGCGCCGTACTGCGGCGCATCGGCCAGTCCCTGCTGGTCCTCTGGGCCACCTTCACCCTGGCGTTCATCCTGCTCACCGCCCTGCCGGGGGACGCGGTACAGACCCGCTACGCCAACCCGGAGCTCGGCCTGTCGCCGCAGGAGATCGCGCAGATGCGCGAGTCCTACGGCGCGGACGAACCCGTGCTCACCCGTTACTGGAACTCGCTGACCGGCATGCTGCGCGGCGACTTCGGCTACTCCATGGAGACCGGCACCCCGGTGTCCACGATGCTGGGGGAGGCGCTGCCGAGCACCCTGACCCTGGCGCTCACCGGCTTCGTCCTGGCCGTGGTCGTGGCCGTGGTGATCGCGGTGGCCGCGACGTCCTCCCGGTTCGGCTGGGTGCGCGGCGCGTTGCGCGCGCTGCCGCCGCTGTTCATCTCCCTGCCGGCGTTCTGGCTGGGCATCATCCTGATCCAGACGTTCAGCTTCCAGCTGACCTGGGTGCCGGTGATCCACGCCAGTGCGGTGCAGGAACTCATCCTGCCGTCGATCGCGTTGGCGTTGCCGTTGTCCGCGCCGATCGCGCAGGTGCTCATCCGCGGCATCGACGACGCCTCGCGTCAGCCCTACGTGACCGTGGTGCGGGCGCGCGGCGCCGGGGAGCAGTGGATCCTGTGGCGCAACGTGATGCGCAACGCCGCCCTGCCCGCCCTGACCATCGCCGGGGTGACCTTCGGTGAACTCGTCGGCGGCGCGGTGGTCACCGAGGCCGTCTTCGACCGGGCGGGTCTGGGCGCGGCCACCGTGGACGCGGTCTCCACCCGGGACACCCCGGTGCTCATGGCGGTGGTCGTGCTCGCCGCCGCGGCGTTCATCCTGGTCAACCTGATCGTGGACCTGCTCTACCCGGTCCTCGACGCCCGACTGCGCAGGACGGTGACGGCATGACGAGCATGAACCTGAAGAACCTGAAGACCCTGAAGACCCTCAGAACCCTCCGCCCCGGCGTGTGGCTCTCCGGCGCGGTGGTGCTCGTCGCCGTCGCCTGGGCACTCGTGCCGGGTGTGTTCGCCTCCGGCGACCCGACGTCCTCCGGGGAGACCGCGCCGCTGCTCGCCCCGTCCGCCGAGCACTGGTTCGGCACGGACGCGGTCGGACGCGACCTCTACACGCGGGTGGTGTGGGGTGCGCGCCAGTCGCTGGCCGGCGCGCTGCTCGCCGTGCTCGTCGGCATGGTCGCCGGCTCCCTGCTGGGCCTGCTCGCCGGCGCGCGCCGCGGCTGGCTGGACGCCCTGGTCATGCGCGTGGTCGACGTCCTGCTGTCCATCCCGTCGCTGCTGCTCAGCCTGGCGGTGATCATCCTGCTGGGTTACGGCACCTTCAACGCCGCGGTCGCGGTGGGTGTCACCAACGTCGCGGTGTTCGCCAGACTGGCGCGCTCCCAGGTGCTCAGCGTGGCCGGCAGCGACTTCGTCGAGGCGGCGTACGGTTCCGGCGGCACGGCCATGCAGGTGCTGTGGCGTCACATCCTGCCGAACTCGCTGACCCCGGTGGTCGCCCTGGCGGCACTGCAGTTCGGCAGCGCGATCCTGCAGCTGTCCACCCTGGGCTTCCTGGGCTACGGTGCGCCGCCGCCCACGCCGGAGTGGGGCCTGATCATCTCCGAGGGCCGCGACTTCATCGCCACCTCCTGGTGGCTCACGGTGCTGCCGGGCCTGGCGATCGTGCTGGTCGTGCTGGCCACCAACCATCTGAGCCAGTCGTTGCGGAAGGAGTCCTGAACATGACGGAAGCAATGGACTGGGACGACGGCTCCTGGCACGACGAGCGCGCACGCGCGCCGCGTCCTGCCGAGACGCCGCTGCTGGAGATCCGCGACCTGGCGGTGTCCTACCGGACGCGCCGCGGCGAGGTGCACGCCGTGAAGGACGTCAACCTCACCGTCCGCCGCGGGCGGGTCACCGCCATCGTCGGGGAGTCCGGCTCCGGCAAGTCGACCTCGGCGATGGCCACCCTCGGCCTGCTGCCGGACAACGCCACGGTGTCCGGCGAGATCCTGCTGGAAGGACGCAGCCTGCGCGACCTGGGTCGCCGCGAGTGGCGCACGGTACGCGGAAAGCGCATCGGGCTGATCCCACAAGACCCTAACAACTCGCTGAACCCGGTGAAGACCGTCGGCGAGTCGGTGGGCGAGGGGTTGCGCATCCACGGCCGCAGCTCCCGGTCAGAGCGTCGTGCCAAGGTCGTCGAGCTGCTGGACACCGTCGGCATCGACGACCCGGAGCGCCGCTACTCCCAGTACCCGCACGAACTCTCCGGCGGCATGAAGCAACGCGCACTCATCGCCGCGGCCCTGGCGCTGGAACCGGACCTGCTCATCGCCGACGAGCCGACCAGCGCATTGGACGTCACGGTGCAGCGCACCATCCTGGACCTGCTCGACCGCATGCGTGACGAGCTGGGCCTGGGCGTGCTGTTCATCACCCACGACCTCGCCGTCGCCGGCGACCGCGCCGACGAGCTGGTCGTGATGCGTTCCGGGGAGGTGCGGGAGGACGGCCCGACCGACCGCGTGCTCACCGACCCGCGCGACGACTACACGCGCCGACTGCTTGCGGACGCCCCGTCGCTGGTCAGCGCCGTGGAGGCGGCGAGTTACCGTCCCGCGACGCCGCAGGACGGCACCCCGGCGCTGCTGCAGGTCACCGGCCTGCGCCAGGAGTTCGGGGACGCCGTCGCGGTGGACGACGTCTCCTTCTCCGTCCTGCCGGGCACCACCCACGCCATCGTCGGGGAGTCCGGTTCGGGCAAGTCCACCGTGGGCCGGGCGGTGACCGCCTTCCGGCGTCCGACGTCCGGCGAGGTGCGCCTCGGCGACACGCGCGTGGACACCCTGGATGCGAAGGGTCGCCGTGAACTGCGACGACGCGTGCAGATGGTCTACCAGAACCCCTACAGCTCGCTGGACCCGCGCCAGAGCATCGGACGCATCATCGGTGAGCCGCTGCAGAACCTCACCGACCTGTCGCGGGCGCAGGTCCGTGGGCGGGTGGACGGGATGCTCGACCGCGTCGCCCTCGGCGCGCCGGGCTCCGGCATGGCCGAGCGGCGTCCCGCGGAACTCTCCGGCGGGCAACGCCAGCGTGTGGCGATCTCCCGCGCCCTGATCCTCGACCCGGAGCTGGTGGTGCTCGACGAGGCGGTGTCCGCCCTGGACGTCACCGTGCAGGCGCAGATCCTGCACCTGCTCGACGAGCTGCAGCGCGAGCTCGGGCTGACGTACGTCTTCATCTCCCACGACCTGGCGGTGGTGCGCGAGATCTCCGACACGGTGTCGGTGATGTCCGGTGGCCGCCAGGTGGAGTCCGGGCGCACCGAGGACATCTTCGAGCGTCCGACCAGCGACTTCACCATCCGACTACTCGACGCGATTCCGGGGCGGCGCTACCGCTCCGGAGGACTTAACCTGGGACTATGAGCGACAGCACAGACAGCGCAGACATCATCGAACTCCTCGCCGGCATCAACCCCGGAGAGCCTGTCGCCGAACTGCGGCGCAACCGGTCGCAGGCCCGGACGAACGCTCAGCACAGTTTCCGGGTGCTGCTCGAGGCCGGCGACGGCGAGGATGACGGCTCTGGCTTCACCGACACCGAGCGGTACGTGGTGGCCGCCTTCGTCGCCGGGCTGCACCAGGGCCAGGCCGCTGACTTCTACGCCGACCTGCTCGGCGACGTGGTGGAGGACGCGGTCGCCACCGCGGTGGCGGAGTCCGTGCAGGCAGGGCTCACGGTCGGGCCGTACGGCACCTACCGCGAGCCGGACCTGGCCGGGGAATCCGTGCCCGGCCCGGAGTTCAGCGTGGACCCGCACGTGCGCGGGGTGCTCGGCGAGAAACTCACCGCCGCCCTCGAGTTCGCCCACCTGCTGGTCTTCCACCCTCGCGACAGTCGACCGGAGCGCCTTGCTCCCCTGGCCTGGTCGGGGTGGACGCCCACGCAGGTGGTGAGCCTGGCGCAGCTGATCTCCTTCCTCTGCTTCCAGATACGCGCCGCGGCGGGGCTGTTCGCCCTGAAGGCGGCGGACGCGATGTACATGCCGCTCGCCGCCGGTCCCGTCCGCCGCCGCGGGAAGGCACAGGAGCGAGCACAGGAACCGGGCGGCCCCGCACCGCTCACCGGCGGCGCATTCGACGTCCTGACCTACCCGGACCTGCACCGTCCCACCCGGTTCGTCAGCCACAGCCTGGGCTGGCAGCCGTGGGTGCCGCCGGTGGAGGAGGACGAGCTCACCGAGCGGCAGCGCACCGCCCTGGTCGACCCGATGCGTGCGAAGTCGTCCTACTTCCGCCTGCTCGCCCGCGACCCGGACGCGCTGGAGGCGCGCACCCTGACCGACAAGGACATCTTCTACAACGTCACCGACGGTGCCGGACGTGCCGAGCGCGAGATCTCCGCGGCGGTGACCAGCCGCTACAACGGCTGCGTCTACTGCGCCTCGGTGCACACCGGGCGCGCCCTGCAGGAGTCCACCGGCCGGGAGGACGACGTCCAGCGGCTCTGCGACGAGGCCGTCGGCCCCGACTCCCTGCCGGACCTGGGATCCGAGGCGTGGAACGCCATCGCCGAGGCCTCCGTGGCGCTGACCAGCACTCCCGTGGACTTCTGTCGGGATCACGTGGAACGGCTGCGCGCCGCCGGGCTGGACGACGCCTCCATTGTCGACGTGATCAACGGTGCGGCGTTCTTCAACTGGGCCAACCGGTTGATGCTGTCGCTCGGGGAACCGGAACTTCCGGCGCGCTTCCGGTAGGGCGTACCGTGGTCGCCATGACAGAGACAAAGCGTATTACCGTCCCCGGCACCGATCTTGAGATCACCCCGCTCAACCTCGGCGGCAACACCTTCGGATGGACCTCGGACACCGAGGAGTCCTTCGCGGTGCTCGACGCGTTTCTCGCCGCCGGCGGCAACTTCATCGACACCGCCGACATGTACTCGCAGTGGGGCGAGGGCCACTCCGGCGGCGAGTCGGAGACCGTGCTCGGCCAGTGGTTCGCCGAGCGCGGCAACCGCGACCAGGTCGTCCTGGCCACGAAGGTCGGCGCACTCCAGGGTGCCGAAGGCCTGGCGCACGACACGGTCGTGTCCAACCTCGACGACTCGCTGAAGCGGCTCCAGACCGAGGTCATCGACCTCTACTACTTCCACTACGACGACGAGTCCGTGGCGATCGCCGACCAGGTCCGCACCGCCGCGGCCCTGGTGGACTCCGGCAAGGTCCGTTACATCGGCCTGTCCAACTACTCCACCGAGCGCATGCGCGAGTTCTTCGAGACCGCCCGCGAGCTGGAGCTCGACCACGCCATCCCGCTGGCGATCCAGCCGCAGTACAGTCTCCTCTCGCGCGCCGGCTACGAAGACGGCTACATGCAGGTCGCCGAGGAGTACGGGGTGGGTGTGTTCAGCTACTTCTCCCTGGCGTCCGGCCTGCTGACCGGTAAGTACCGCAGCCGTGAGGATCTGGAGGGTGCTGCCCGCGAGGGACAGACCGGCGGTTACTTCGAGAAGGACGCCGACCCGTTCAGCGTGGTCGAGGCCGTGCTCACGGTCGCTGAGGCGCATTCCGTGGAGCCGGCGTCGGTGGCACTGGCGTGGCTGCTGGCCAAGGGCGTCACCGCCCCGATCGCCTCGGCGCGCACCCCGGAGCAGGTCGCCCCGCTGATCGCGGCGACGACCCTGGAACTCACCGAGGACGAGGTCGCCACGCTGGACGCCGCGTCGAGTAGTTTCTGAGTAGAATCCGTGGCATGAACCACGGCGCAGGCAACGGAACGGATGACACGCACGGCCTCCCGGTGATCCGCCCGGAGGCCGCCGACGGCGGCGACGCCGGCGAGATCCGCTCGCTCACCGCGGCAGCCTTCGAGGGTATCGAGCACTCCGACGGGCGCGAGCCTGCCATCGTCGATGCTCTGCGCGCCGCCGATGCGCTCACGTTGTCGCTGGTCGCGGTGCGTTCCGGCTGGGTGATCGGACATGTGGCGGTGTCGCCGGTGACGCTCGAGGGCGACACGTCAGGTGGCGTGGCAGGGGAGGACGCCGGGCGCTGGTTCGGCATCGGCCCGCTGTCGGTGTCCCCGGCGCACCAGGGGGAGGGGATCGGTGCGGCGCTGATGCGCAGCGCCTTGGAGTTCCTCGACACCACGAAGGACGCCACCGGTGCGGTCCTGCTCGGCGACCCCACCTACTACGACCGTTTCGGTTTCGCCGCCCGCGAGGGCCTGGTGATGGAGGGACTGCCGCAGGAGAGCGCGCCCTACTTCCAGGCGCTACGGCTCGACGGAGAAACGTCCTACCCGCGTGCGGTCGTGAGCTACCACCCCGCGTTCGGGGCGTAGCCGGAAGGTCAACGAGAGGCCCAAGACAGGACCGACGACATGACTGAAGAACCAGCGGTACCGGGCACTATCGACCGTGACCGGTTGCGTCGCACCCTCGGGGAGGCCCGTCCGGCACATGCCCAGGCCGTTGCCGAGAATGACGGCTGGAGCACCATGCTTCCGGGGCTACCGCTCGTGGCCGACGGTGACTCGTTCGACGGCGCCGTCGCAGACATGGTTGATCCCTTGCGGGTCTAAGCGATCGACTGGGTCGACCACCTCCGCCTCGCGGACAATCACCAAGGCAACCGGGATCTTGTCCGGATGGTCGACCTGTCCACGGATGAGCAACTCACCGGGTGGCTCACCTCCTAAGCGGGTGATGGCAGACCCCCACCGTCCCACCCCGCCCCGGCGGGCCTTCGTGCCGTAGGGCCCCGGCGGCGATACCATGTGAGCGCTATGGATTCGACACACACGCGACGCCAGCCCGGTGCCAGTTCACAGGCCGGCCCCCGGTCCGGCAGCAGGTACCGGGGCCACCGCAGGGACATCGACGGCCTGCGCGGTCTGGCGATCGCGCTCGTCGTCATCTTCCACGTCTTCGTCGGCCGGGTCTCCTCCGGCGTGGACGTGTTCCTGCTGCTCGGCGGCATCTTCTTCTTCTCCCCGCAGATCCGCAACGCGCTGAACCCCGCCGGGCTCACCGTGGTGCAGTCCTTCCTGCGCATCTTCCGTCGCCTCTACCCGGCGCTGATCACGGTCGTCACCGTGGCTGTCATCGCCTCGGTGCTGATCTTCAACCGGGTGCGCTGGCCGGAGGTCGGGGAGGACGCCGGAGCCTCGCTGCTCTACATGCAGAACCTGCACCTGGCGAACCTCGGCCAGGAGTACACGGCGGTGAACCGCGAGGTCAGTGTGTTCCAGCACATCTGGTCGATGTCGGTGCAGATGCAGATCTACCTCGGCTCCCTGCTGGTCATCGCGGCGGTGGCGGCGATGTTCCAGCGTCACGTGCGTTCCAGCTCGCAGGTGCTGCACTGGGGTCTGGTGGTGGCCACCGTGGCCAGCTTCGGCTACGCCACCTGGCTCGGCGGCCACGACCAGGGCGCGAACTACTACTCCCCGTTCTCCCGCTTCTGGGAGATCGGCCTGGGTGGGCTGTTCGGCATCTGGCTGCTGGGCCGCGCGCTGCCGGCGGTGTGGGCACGCCTGCGCCTGGGCGCCGGCATCGTGGGCCTGGTGCTGATCATCGGCACCGGCCTGTTCCTCGACGGAGCCGCGCAGTTCCCCGGCCCCTGGACGCTCGTGCCGTTGGCCGGCGCCATGCTCGTGGTGCTCGCCGGCAACCCCGTCGCCGGGGAGGACGCCGCGAGCACGCAGGACGCCGCGACCTCGCAGGACGCAGCGTCCGGCGTGACGGCGATGCTGTGTGCCGCGCCGTTCCAGTTCCTCGGCCGCATCGCCTACAGCCTGTACCTGTGGCACTGGCCGGCGTTGGTGCTGGTCACCTACCTGATGTCGCAGGGTGCCGAGGTCGCCGCCCCGGGCGGCGGCACCGGTTTCCTCAACGGCATCACCGCCACCCTCGGCAACGGGGAGGGTTTCCTCGTCGGCTCCGTGGTGGTGGTCGTGTCGGTGCTCCTGGCGTGGGCGACCTACCGCTTCATCGAGACCCCGCTGCGCCAGCAGGCCAAGCCGGAACGGGCGACGGCGCTGTCGGCGTCCTACGTGCGCTCGTCCGTGGCGGGACGCCGCGGCACCGTCGGCGCGGTGTGCGCGCTGGTGATGGTCGTCGCCACGGCCGCCGTGGTGTCCTTCGGGCCGGTGATCGAGCACCGTAACCAGCTCGCCGCCGCCGTGGACGCCGACGACATCGACCCCGCCGAGTACCCCGGCCCCGCCGCCTTCCTCGCCGACGCCAACGCCCCGGACGACGTCCCCGTCGAACCCGACCCCGCCGTCGGGGAGGAGGAGATGCTGCCGCAGACGCAGAAGGACGGCTGCTTCTCCGGCTTCGCCGAATCCAACGTGATCTTCACCAAGCAGTTCAACTCCTCCGACGAGCCCTGCGTGTACGGCGACGTGGACTCCGACCGCACCATGTACCTCGCCGGCGGCTCGCACTCCGAGCACTACCTCACCGGCCTGGAGGAGGTCGCCGAACAGCAGGGCTTCAAGATCGTGCCGCTGCTGAAGATGGGCTGCGTGCTGGGCATGAACCTGCCGCACCTCAGCGGCGACCCGTACCCGGAGTGCGCGGAGTGGAACGACAACGTGCAGCAGTTCATCTTCGACAACCCGCCGACCGACGGGGTGTTCATGCCGTCCACCAGGCCCACCATGATCGAGGGCGACGGCCCGGACGTGGTGCCGCCGGAGTACGTGGAGATGGTGCAGCGTCTCACCGACGCCGGCATCCACACCTGGGGCGTCCGCGACACCCCGTGGCACATGGCGGGCCCGGGCGTGCAGGGCAATGCGCGCCTGTGCGTCGCCGAGGGCGCCGAGGACGATGCCGGCGGTGACTGCGGCATCGCCGAGGAGGCCAGCCTGTCGCCGGTGAACCCTGCGCCGGAGGCCTACGAGGGCCTCGACATCACCAACATCGACCTCACCGCGGCGCTGTGCCGTGACGGGCGCTGCCCGGCGGTGGTCGGCAACGTGCTGGTCTACCGCGACGGCCAGCACTTCACGTCCCTGTTCTCCTCACTGCTGGCACCCGAGATCAGCCGGCAGATGTACGACGCCGCCTGATCGCCGTGGCAGAAACGAAACCTGCACTGAAACCAGAGAAGAAACGCACCGTCCGACGCATCGACATCGACGGGCTGCGTGGCCTGGCGATCGCGCTGGTGGTGGTCTTCCACGTCTTCGTGGGCCGGGTGTCCGCCGGGGTGGACGTGTTCCTGCTGCTCGGCGGCATCTTCTTCTTCGCCCCGCAGATCCGCAACGTCCTGAACCCGGCCGGGCTCACGGTGGTGCAGTCCTTCCTGCGCATCCTGCGTCGCCTCTACCCGGCGCTGGTCACCGTGGTGACGGTGTCGCTCGTGGCCGCGCTGGTGGTGTATGCGCCGGTGCGCTGGTCGGATGCGGGGGAGGACGCCGCGGCGTCGTTGCTCTACGTGCAGAACCTGAACCTCACCCGCCAGGGCGACGACTACGCCGCGATCAGTGCGGACGTGAGCCTGTTCCAGCACATCTGGTCGATGTCGGTGCAGATGCAGGTCTACCTCGGCTCGCTGCTGGTCATCGCCCTGCTCGGGTCGATGTACCGCAGGTGGCCGAGGGTCGGGACGGCCCTGCTGCGGGTGCTGCTGCTCATCGGCACGGTGGCCAGCTTCTGCTACGGCGTGTGGCTCGGCGGGGTGGACCAGGGCGCGAACTACTACTCGCCGCTGTCGCGTTTCTGGGAGATCGGCCTGGGCGGACTGTTCGGCATGGCCGTGCTGGGCCGTACGCTGCCCGCCGCGTGGGCACGCCTGCGCTGGCCGGCCGGGGTGCTCGGCCTGGTGCTGATCGTGGCCACCGGCCTGCTGCTCGACGGCGCCGCCCAGTTCCCCGGACCCTGGACCCTCGTGCCGCTGGCCGGCGCGATGCTCGTGGTGCTGGCCGGCAACCCCGTCGCCGAGCGGGACGCCGCGACCTCGCAGGACGCCGCGACCACGCGGTACACGACGTCCGGCGTGACGGCGCTGCTGCGCACCGCGCCGCTGCAGTTCCTCGGCCGTACCGCCTACGGCCTGTACCTGTGGCACTGGCCGCTGCTGACCCTGGCGACGTTCCTGGCCACCGACACCACGCAGGCCGCGGCGGAGGAGACCGGCGCCGAGGCGTCCGACGCGGGTCTGCAGGGCATCACCGCCACCCTCGGCATGGGCACCGGCGCGGCGGTCGGCGCCGGCGTGATCGCCGCGTCCGTGGTGCTGGCCTGGCTCACGCTGCGGTTCATCGAGGTGCCGCTGCAGCAGTCGGCGCGCCCGCCGCGCTCGTTCGTGCTCGGCGACCACGCCTACCTGCGGGCCGCGCTGCGCAGCCGCGGCAAGACGACCGCGGCGATGGTGATCGTCGCCGCCAGCGTCGCGGTGATGGCCTTCGGCCCGCTCGTCGAGCGCCACAACGAGGACCGGGCGACCACCCTGGCCACCGAACCGGTCGACCCGCGCGACTACCCCGGCCCCGCCGCCTACCTGGAGGACGCCCCGGTGCCCGACGGCCTCGACGTGGTCCCGGGCACCACCGAGGTCGATCCGATGATGCCGCAGACCCAGGACGACGGCTGCTACTCCGGCTTCGACGAGACCGGCCTGGTGCTGACCAGGGAGTTCAACGAGTCCGACGAGCCCTGCGCCTACGGCGACGTGGACTCGACGCGCACCATGTACCTGGCCGGCGGTTCGCACTCCGAGCACTACCTGCCCGCCCTGGACCGCATCGCCGCCGAGCGGGGCATCAGGGTCGTGCCGCTGGTGAAGATGGGCTGCGTGCTCGGCGAACCGCTGACCCGCGACACCGGTGAGGCCTACCCGGAGTGCGCGCAGTGGCAGGTCGCCGCCGAGCAGTACATCCTGGACAACCCGCCGACCGACGGGGTGTTCATGACCTCCACCCGGCCCACCACCATCGCCGGCGACGGGCCCGACCAGGTGCCGCAGGGCTACGTGGACGTGGTCTCCCGCTTCACCGCCGCCGGCATCCACACCTGGGGCGTGCGCGACACCCCGTGGCTGATGGCGGAGCAGGGCACGCAGCTCAACGGGCGGCTCTGCGTCGCCGAGGACGGCGACAAGGGTGACACAGGGACGTCCGACTGCGCCGTCGCGCAGGACGAGGCGCTCGCCGCGTCCAACCCGGCGACGTCCGCCCTCGCCGGGCTGGACGTGACGCACCTCGACCTCACCGCCGCGGTGTGCCGCGACGGGCAGTGCCCGGCGGTGGTCGGCAACGTGCTGGTCTACCGTGACTCCCAGCACCTCAGCAACCGCTTCGCCGGGATGCTCGCCCCGGAGATCACCCGGCAGATGTTCGGGGCCTGAACACCTCCACCGGTGTGTCGTGGGGGTAATGGGCTGAGAGTCGACTTAATATCGACGACGAGATGACGCCCGCCCCAGCCCCAGGACCCCCACCCGCCCCAGCACAAGGCCCCGCCCCCGTGCTCGGCGGGCGGCGGTCGTCGCGGCGTACCCACCGCCGTGACATCGACGGGCTGCGTGGCCTGGCCATCGCCCTGGTGGTCGTCTTCCACGTGTTCGTGGGCCGGGTGTCCGCCGGGGTGGACGTGTTCCTGCTCATCGGCGGCATCTTCTTCTTCGCCCCGCAGATCCGCAACGCGCTGAACACCGCCGGGTTGACCCTGGTGCAGTCGGTGGTGCGCATCGTGCGCCGCCTCTACCCCGCACTGCTCACCGTGGTCTGCCTGGTGATGCTGCTCGCGTTGGCGGTCTACCCGGTGTCGCGGTGGACGCAGGCCGCGGGCGACGCGGCGTCCTCCCTGCTCTACGTTCAGAACCTGCACCTGGCCGCCGAAGGCAAGGAGTACTCGGCGATCAACCGGGACGTGAGCCTGTTCCAGCACATCTGGTCGATGTCCGTGCAGATGCAGATCTACCTCGGGTCCCTGCTGGTCATCGTGGTGCTCGCGGCGCTGTTCCGGCGTCACCCGCGCACCGGCAACCGGCTGCTGCACCGCGCGCTGTCGGTGGCCACGGTGGCCAGCTTCGCCTACGCGGTGTGGCTGGGCGTGCACGACCAGGCGCTGAACTACTACTCGCCGTTGTCGCGCTTCTGGGAGATCGGGCTGGGCGGCCTGTTCGGCATCTGGATGGTCGGCCGCAGCATCCCGTGGGTGTGGCGCTGGCTGCGCTGGCCGGCCGGGGTGGTGGGCCTGGTGCTCATCGTGGCCACCGGCCTGCTGCTCGACGGCGCCGCCCAGTTCCCCGGCCCCTGGACGCTCGTGCCGCTGACCGGGGCGATGCTCGTCATCGTGGCGGGCACGCCCGTCGCCGAGCCGGACGGCAACCGGGCGCGTGCGGCGGCGGAGGGACGCACCGTCGCGTCGGTGGGGGTCACCCGTCTGCTCGACGGACGGATCTTCCAGTTCCTGGGGCGCACCTCCTACGGTCTGTACCTGTGGCACTGGCCGCTGCTGGTGCTGGCGACCTACCTCTTCGCCGAGGCTGGCTCGGCCGGCACCTCCGGCACAGGGGAGACCGGCGGGACCGGTGAGTCGGCGTCGGACGGCCTGGCCGGCATCACCGCCACGTTGGGCACCGGGCGCGGCGTCGCCGTCGGTACCGGCGTGGTGGTCGTCTCGCTGCTGCTGGCGTGGGCCACCCACCGGTTCGTGGAGACCCCGCTGCGCCAGCACGGCAAACCGGAACGCTCCTGGATGCTGACCGACCGGCGCTACTGGGCGTCGCTGCTGCGCTCCCGCGGGAAGCTGGTCACGGTGACCGCCATCGTGCTGGCCAGTGCGGTCGTGCTCTCGTCGGAGCGCATCGTGCAGGACCGGGTCATCGGGCCCAGCCTCGCCGCGGAGGACGTGGGCTCCGGCGCCACCGACGGCACGTCCGACGACTACCCGGGGCCGCGCGCCTTTCTCGACGACGGCACCGGCGTCCCCGACGACGTGCCGGTGCGTCCCGCACCCGTATGGGACAAGTCCGTGATGCTGCCGGAGACCTCCCTCGACGGCTGCCTCGTGGGCATCGAGGGCGAGGACCTGGTGCTGACCAAGGAGAACAACACCTCCGACGAGCCCTGCGCCTACGGCGACGTGGACTCGACACGCACCATGTACCTCGCCGGCGGCTCGCACTCCGAGCACTACCTGCCCGCCCTCGACGCCATCGGGCGCGAGCGGGGCATCCGGATCCTGCCGCTGGTCAAGGTCGGCTGCGTGCTCGGCGCGCGGATCGAGCGGATGAACGGCGACGACTACGATGAGTGCTACGCCTGGCAGGACAAGGTCGAGGACCACATCCTCGACAACCCGCCCACCGACGGGGTGTTCATGACCTCCACCCGCCCCACCGCGCGGACCGGCGCCGGGCCCGACCAGGTGCCCGACGGGTACGTGGACACCGTGCGCCGGTTCAGCGACGCCGGCATCCACACCTGGGCGGTGCGCGACAACCCGTGGCGTCAGGTCGACGGGTCGCTGGGCAACTCCATGCTCTGCGTCGCCGACGGCGGCTCACCGGAGGACTGCGGCCCCTCTGCCGCCGAACTGCTGGAGACCAACCCCGCGCAGGACGCCTACCGCGGGCTCGACGTCACCCACCTCGACCTCACCGCCGCCTACTGCCACGACGGGGTGTGCCCCGCGGTCGTCGGCAACGTGCTGGTCTACCGAGACGGCAACCACTTCACGCCCACCTGGTCGGCGATGATGGCCCCCGAGATCGAACGGCAGATGTACGACCCCGCCCCGGCCGACGAGCAACGCCGCGTGGTGGCGGACGCCGTGCGCGCCAGCGGCGACGCGGCGTCCGGCGGTTCCGGCAGTTCGGGCGGTGCCACCGCGCCGGCGCTGGCGCCGAAGGACGTCTTCGTACTGCCGCGCCCGGAGACGGAGCCTGTGCCGGAGCCCGTGCCGGAGCCGGTGCCGGAGCCCGCGCAGGAATGGGTCGACCCCGGCTACGTGGATCCGGGATACGTGGACCCCGGTTGGGTCGATCCCGGCTACGTCGACCCGGGCTACGTGGATCCGGGCTACGCTCCGCCTTACTGAAGCATTACCTTGCCCGACACCCCCGTGTAACGCTCCGGGGCCCTGGCGTGTTCAGTATTCCGGGTCGGTGGGCGGTATGCTGTAGCGCGCCATGAACTCTTCCTCCTCGCAGCCAGGGACGTCCAGCGCGTCCACAGGGCGTCCCCGGGCCTCACACCGCCGGGACATCGACGGGCTCCGTGGACTGGCGATCGCACTGGTCGTCGTCTTCCACGTCTTCGTCGGACGGGTCTCGTCGGGCGTGGATGTGTTCCTCCTCGTCGGCGGCATCTTCTTCTTCGCCCCGCAGATCCGCAACGCGCTGAACCCCGCAGGCCTCACCGTCGTCCAGTCGTTCCTGCGCATCCTGCGCCGCCTGTACCCGGCCCTGATCACCGTCGTCGCCGCCACCCTGGTGCTCGCCGTGGTGGTCTACGCCGAGGTCCGGTGGGTCAACGCCGGCAACGACGCCTCCGCCTCGCTGCTCTACATCCAGAACTTCCACCTGGCCAGTGAAGGCCAGGAGTACACCGCCATCAACCGGGACGTGAGCCTCTACCAGCACATCTGGTCGATGTCGGTGCAGATGCAGATCTACCTCGGGTCGTTGCTGGTCATCGCCCTGCTGGCGACCCTGTTCCGCAAGAAGGCGAAACTCGGCACGAACCTGCTGCACCTGCTGCTGGTCATCGGCACCGCCGCCAGCTTCGGCTACGCCACCTGGCTGGGCCAGCACGACCAGGCCGTGAACTACTACTCGCCGTTCTCCCGCTTCTGGGAGATCGGGCTGGGTGGCCTGTTCGGTATCTGGCTGCTGGGTATCGCCATCCCGCGCTCACTGCGGTGGCTGCGCTGGCCGGCCGGCCTGGCGGGCCTGGCTCTGATCATCGCCACGGGCCTGTTCCTCGACGGTGCAGCCCAGTTCCCCGGCCCCTGGACTCTGCTGCCGCTCGCCGGCGCGATGCTGGTCATCTTCGCCGGCAACCCGGAATCCGATACGTCCGACGCGTCTGACCCGTCCGCCGCAGCGGGGGAGAAGCTGCCCGCGCCGTCCACCGGCGTGAGCCGTCTGCTCGACGGACGGATCTTCCAGTTCCTGGGGCGCACCTCTTACAGCCTGTACCTGTGGCACTGGCCGCTGCTGACCCTGGCGACGTTCTGGTTCTCCACCTCGACGGCCTCGCAGGCCGGCGGGCTGCGCGGCATCACCGCCACGCTCGGCCCGCTCAACGGTGCCCTCGTCGGCACCGGCGTGATCGCCCTGTCCCTGCTGCTGGCGTGGCTCACCCACCGCTTCGTGGAGACCCCGCTGCGTCAGAAGAAGAAGCCGCACCACTCGTGGGTGCTCTTCGACCGCGGCTACTGGCGGGCGTCGCTGCGCTCGCGCGGCAAGGTCGTCGCCACCCTGGTCATCGTCCTGGTCACCGGCGCGGTGTTCGCCTTCGGGCCCGTCGCCCAGGCACGCATCGACAACCGGGCCCGCGAGCTCGGCGTGCAGGACGTCGACCCCGCCGAGTACCCCGGTCCCAACGCCTTCCTGCAGGACGCCGACGTGCCGGACGGACTGCCCGTCCTGCCCGACCCGTCCGACGACGCACCGATGCTCGCCAACACCCTGAAGGACGGCTGCCTCGCCCACTTCGGCCACACCGACCTGGTGATGACCAAGTGGTTCAACGAGGAGGACGAGCCCTGCGCCTACGGTGACCTGGAGTCCGACCGCACGATGTACCTCGTCGGCGGTTCCCACTCCGAGCACTACCTGCCGGCGCTGGAGCGCATCGCCAAGCAGCGCAACTTCAAGATCGTCCCGATCCTGAAGCTCGGCTGCGTGATCGGCATGGACATCCCCAAGTGGGACGGCTCGGACTACCCCGAGTGCCGCGAGTGGCAGAAGAAGGCCGAGGACTTCATCTTCGAGAACCCGCCGTCCGAGGGCATCTTCATGACGGTGACACGTCCGACCACCATCGAGGGCGACGGGCCCGACCAGGTGCCGAACGAGTACGTGGAGATGGTGCGCAAGCTCTCCGACGCCGGCATCCACACCTGGGGCGTGCGCGACACCCCCTGGGTGCTGGACTCCCCCGGGGTGCAGGGCAACGCGCGGCTGTGCGTGGCCGAGGATCGCGGCGACGAGGACTGCGGTGTCGACGAGGAGGAGTCGCTGGCACCGGTGAACCCGGCGCTGGCCGCCTACCGTGGGCTCGACCTGACCAACATCGACGTCACCGACGCGGTGTGCCGCGACGGACGCTGCCCCGGCGTGGTCGGCAACGTACTGGTCTACCGCGACGCGCAGCACTTCACGAACCTCTTCGCCGCGATGCTCGCCCCGGAGATCTCCCGGCAGATGTACGACCCGGAGGCGCTGGAGGAGACCGAGCGTGAGCAGGAAGCGTCCCCCGGACCCGACTCGCCGGACGGTGAGGTGCAGAAGGACGTCTTCCGCCTGCCGAAGCCCGGCGAGGAGGACGGTGCCGACGGCGCCGACGGCGGCGACGGCGGCGCGTCCGACCCCGTGCCGGACCCCGCTCCCGACCAGGGCTGGGTCGACCCCGGCTACGTCGATCCGGGGTACGGGTACCAGGACCCCGGCTACGTGGATCCCGGCTACGGCTACCAGGATCCGGGCTACGTGGACCCGGGGTACGGCTACGCGCCCCAGTGGTGACCGCCTGACCCCGCGCCGCGTGCCCGATCCGTCCTTCCCGCGGCACGGAACCACCGGATCCGGCACGGCACGCGGGGTCGCCCGGTAGCGTGAGGGGAACGCGGGACGGCAGGGGGCTGTCCTACCCGGGGGAGGGGACCGCACATGGCGGGAAACGACAAGAAGTTCTGGACGACCACCGAGCTGATCGCGTCGGGCAGGACGCCCGACTCGCTGCGCGGGGAATGCGCGCGCGGCGCGATCCACCGCATCGTCCGCGGCCTGTACAGCACCGAGGAACCCACTGACCTGGTCGTGCTCGCCGCCCTGGCCTGGGCGCGCGAGGGCCTGGTCTACACCGGACGCACCGCGGCGTTCCTGCACTCCATGGTGCCCATGGCCTGGCCGGCGCAGGCGAGCGTGCCGCGCGGGAGAAGCCGGGACGGCGGGACGTTGCTGCAGCTCAGCACCGCGCGCCGCGGCGCCACCGAGTACCGCCGCGGCCTGCCCACCCTCAACGGGCTGGCCACCGCCGTCACCGCGCAGGGTGCCGACATCACCGAGAGCATGCGCGGCTCCCTGCTGATGCGCAACTACGGCGGGTTCCGTGGCAACCGGCGACTGGCGGAGGATCTTGCCGCCCTGGAGCCGTCGCGCAGGGCACGGGCGGTGGAGCTCGCCGGCGGCGTGATCACCGGCACCGCCAGCGAACTGGAGTACAAGGCCGTGTGCATCATCGTGAGCGCCCTCGACGGGGTGGACGTGACCGTGCAGGTCAACGCGCAGATCCGTGGCTACTACTTCGACATCGTCATCCCGGAGGCGCGGGTGTGCATCGAGATCGACAGTCGTCAGTACCATGCGGCCGGCTCCGCGCGACGCGAGGACTTCGTGGCCGACCGGTGGAAGGGCAATGCGGCGGTGCGGTGGGGCTGGACGCTGCTGCGCTACCCGGATGCCAGCGTCGATCACGCCGCCCGCGAGATCGGCGCGGAGGTGCTCGACACCGTGCTGTTCAACCTGGCCAACCGGCGCACCCGCAAGTTACGGGTCGAGGAGATCCCCACGGACCGCAGCGTGCACGACTGGCACAGACGGTAGGACGCCGCGGTTGCCGTAGCCTGGTGCAATCCCGTAGCTACCCCAGGAGCGTGCAATGAGGAGTGTGAGATGAGCCAGGAAGAGATGGTGTGCCCGTTGGCGGGCACCGTCATCGAGATGTCGGAGGTCCCCGACCCGGTGTTCGCCCGCGAGGCGATGGGGGTCGGCTTCGGCATCACCGACACCCCGGGCGGCGAGGTCTGCTCCCCGGTCACCGGGGAGGTGGTGATGGTGGCCAAGACCGGCCACGCGGTGGGGATCGCGACCGACTCCGGCCTGCAGTACCTGGTCCACCTGGGTCTGGACACCGTGGAGCTGGAGGGCCGCCCCTTCACCGTCGACGTCGCCAAGGGTGACACGGTGACCGCGGGTCAGAAGATCGCCACCATGGACGTCGCGGCGATCACCGAGGCCGGCAAGTCCACCACGACCGTGGTGGTGGTGACGAACTCGAAGAAGATGGTCGACCACCTCGACGTGACCGTCGGCGAGGCGGAGCGCGGCGACGTGGTGGCGCAGGTGTTCCTCGCCGGCGCGGCCGCCACGCAGGACGCACCGGCCGCCGCGCCGGCGGCGGAAGCGCCGGAAGCGCCGGAAGCCTCGGGGCGTCCTGCGGGTCTGGACGGTTTCGACCTCACCGCGTGGGAGATCCTGGACAACATCGGCGGCGCGGAGAACGTCCGCAGCGTCACGCACTGCATCACGCGGGTGCGCTTCTACCTGAAGGACGCCGACCTCGCCGACGACACCGCCGTCGCGGACCTCGACGGGGTCATCGACGTGGTGCGCGCCGGCGGGCAGTACCAGGTCGTCATCGGTGCCGACGTGGAGGACGTCTACGACGCCGTCGAGCGGCGGCTCGAGGCGTCCGGCGCGGGAGGCGCGGGCGGCGGAGACACAGGCGCCGGTGCGTCCGACGCGGAGCCGCGCGAACGCCCCACCACCGCGGTGGGGTGGGTGAAGTACGGGTTCTCCGAGCTGATCGGCGTGATCACCGGGTCGATGATCCCGGTGATCGGGCTGCTCGCGGCGTCCGGCATCATCAAGGGCGTCCTGTCGCTGCTGCTGAACTTCGACCTGATCGCCGAGGACTCGAACACCTACCAGATCATCAACGCGATGAGCGACGCGGTGTTCTTCTTCCTGCCGATCTTCGTCGGGTTCACCGCCGCACGCAGGCTGGGGGCGGACCCGATCATCGTCTCGATCATCGGCGGCGTGCTCTGCTACCCGAGCCTGGTGGACATGTCCGAGACCGAGGGCGACAGCGCGCTGCTGGGTATGTCGCTGAACTCCGACTTCTTCGGCATCCCCTTCCACGTGGCGAGCTACTCGTACTCGATCTTCCCGATGATCGTCGCCGCCTGGCTGGCCTCCGTGCTCGAGCCGTGGCTGAAGCGGGTGATCCCGAACATGGTGCGCATGATCTTCGTGCCGTTGTTCGAGGTCGTCATCGTGTCCCTGGCGATCCTGCTGATCCTGGGGCCGGTGGTCATGTTCGTGTCCACGGGCATCGCGAACCTGATCCAGGGGCTCTACGACCTCTCGCCCACGGTGTCCGGCACGGTCATCGGTGCGCTGTACCAGTCGCTGGTGATCTTCGGGCTGCACTGGGCGGTGATCCCGCTGGTGGCGCAGGACATCGCGGCGAACGGGAACTCCTACCTCAACGCCATCATCTCCGTGACGATGGTCGCACAGGGTGGCGCGGTGCTCGCGGTGTTCCTGCGCACCCGGATCGAGAAGATCAAGACCCTGTCCGGCCCGGCGGCGATCTCCGCGTTCTGCGGCATCACCGAGCCGGCGATGTACGGGGTGAACCTGAAGTACGGGCGCGTGTTCATCATGGCGTCCGTCGGTGGTGCGGTCGGCGGGCTGCTGACCGGCCTGTTCAACGTGAACATGTGGGGCTTCACCGGGTCGCTGATCGGCTTCACCTCCTTCGTCAACCCCGACGACGGGGTGGACGCCAGCTTCTGGGGCTACCTCGTCGCCTCCGCCGTGGCGCTCGCCGTGGCGTTCACCCTGACCTGGTTCTTCGGGTTCAAGGACTCCGACGTGGACAAGGGACGCGAGGTCGAGAAGGTCCGGCTGGGGAGCCGGGAGCCGAAGTAGGACGGCGCGGGGCGCGGCGGCGCGGCGGGCTCAGCCCTCCACGACCCCGTCGCCGTCGCTGGCGTCCATGAGGTCCTGCACGGTGGCGAACTCGTCCAGGCCGAAGCGCTCCAGCATGCCGGTGGAGCCGTCGGTCGGCCACACCTCGGTGCCGGCGACGGGCAGGAATCCGAGGGAGTCTCCGTCGGGCAGGCAGAAGATCACGGTGTCCATCGCGGTGAGGTTCAGCAGCGCGTCACCGAGCAGGTCGTGGGGGAACAGGGTCACGAGGATGACGTCGGACGGGCCCTCGGCGCCGTCGTTCCCGTCGGCACCTGCGGCGTCCTCGCCTGAGTCGTCCTCACCGGTGTCGCCGGCGACGAGCGCGGGCAGGGTGCTGCGGATCTCCGGGGTGGAACGGATCCCCTCGAGGTAGGCCTGCGCGAGGTTCTGCCGGTGCAGGCGCTGGTTGGTGTCCTCGTCCTGCAGGGAGCGCACGAACATGCCCGGCCCGCTGGGAGGCCCGCCGTGGGACCCGCCGTGCGGCATGGCCTCGGGGCTGGTCTCCTGGTCCACGGCCCACTCGGCGTAGCTGCGCATCGCCGGCTTCTCCTCGCCGGAGAGGAACTGCAGGTCACGGTTGGCGGCGTACTTCGCCTCGGAGAGTTTCTGCGCGCTGCCGGTCATCGGCGCGTTGATGCCGTAGTAGGTCCACTGCGGCGCGGCGGTGGGGTCGTGGCGGAACACGACCTGCGCCACGGAGTTCGACACGGGGGTGGGCTCACTCATCGTGGTCACCTCCGGCGGGCTCGGCGAGCTGCAGCACGGCGACCATGAAGTCGCTCGCGTCGGTTCCCTCTGTGCCGTCGGTGAACGGCTGCAGCTCCCACGAGGAGAACCGCTGGACGAGACGCAGGCCGGCGGCCGTGACGTCCTGCGCGAACTCCTCGACGGAGCGCCCGCGCGACAGGCCGAAGCCGACGACGAGGCGTCCTGCCGGGGCCAGGCGGGACGCCAGGACGCCGAGCGCCTGGCGGTGCGCGGCGTCGGGGATGAACGCCAGGACGTTGCCGGCGGAGACGATGATGTCGAACGGGCCGGACGGCACCTCCGCGTCGGACGCCAGGTCGCCGACCGCCCACTCCACGCCGGAGCCGGCGTAGCGCCCGCGCGCGTACTCGACGAGCTGCGGGTCGATGTCGACGGCGGCGACGAGGTGGCCGCGGGCGGCCAGGACGGCGGCGACGCGTCCGGTGCCGGAGCCGGCGTCGAGGACGCGGGCGTGGCGCGGTGCCATCGCGTCGACCAGCCGGGCCTCACCGTCGATGTCCTTGCCCTCGTGCTCGAAGCCCTCCCACCGGGCGATGTAGCGCTGCGAGTGGGCGGGGTCCGCCCCGGTGACGGACGCCCAGGTGGTGGTCGCGTTACCCGCGGGGCCGGTCCCGGACTGGGGCTCAGGCGAGGGTTCTGACGGTACTGGCGGTACTGACATGGGCTGGATCGGACTCATGCCCACCAGTATGCCAGTCGACCGGTGTGGTGGGGCCGCACGCGGTGGCCGGGTGGTTCTTTGAGGGTTCTTCACACAACTCCAAAAGAACTCTGCAAGAGCTTCTCGGCATCCAGCAGGCCGCAAACGGACTAACGGTGCAGTTCAGACAGTTCTTCGGGGGTACTTTCGCGGGTTGTTTCTAGCGCACCGCGGCGAGGATCTCCTCGGCGGCGGGCAGGCAGACGTCCCGGTCGGCGGTGACCAGGCCGATGCGGGACCGGCGGTCGATGAGGTCCTCCACCGTCATCGCACCCTCGTGGGTCACGTGCCAGGCGAACTCGGCGCGCACGGTGTCGATGCCCGGGGCCACCGGCTCCAGCGGTCGCTCCACCGGGCAGGTGCGCAGCACGGCCGGGGCCTCGTGGCCGAAGCGTTCCACCATCGAGGCGGGCAGCCCGGCGAGGTCGCTGGAACGCACATACTGCACGCCGGGGGAGCCGGGCGCGCCGACCAGGGGGGTGGTGGCGGTCACGCACGGCCCCGGAGTGGACCCGGACTCGCGCAGCATACCGGCGACGAGGTCCATGGTCTGCTCCGCCATCAGCCGGTACTCGGTGAGCTTGCCGCCGGTCACGGTGACCAGGTTGGCGTCGCCCCCCTCGCCGGTGAGAATCACGTGGTCGCGCGAGAGGTCCGCGGTGGACGAGTCGGCAGAGTCCCCAGAATCACTGTTGAACTGCACCAGCGGCCGCAGCCCGGCGAACGCACCGAGCACGTCGTCGGTGGTGAGGTCCACGGCGAGGGCCTGGTTGACCACGTCGAGGATCCAGCGCACGTCGGAGTCCGGCACCTCGGGCACGTCCGGGATGGTCTTCGTGCCCAGGTCCTCGTCGGTGATGCCCACGTAGCAGCGGCCGAGCTGCTCGGGCAGGATGAAGCAGAACCGGCTGCTGTGGCCGGGCACGGGCACGGTCAGCGCGCCGGTGGGGTTGCCGACGGCGGCGGCGTCGATGACCAGGTGCGTCCCGCGGGAGGGACGCACGGTGACCTGCGGGTCCAGGTGCCCGGCCCACACGCCGGTGGCGTTGACGACGGCCCC
Organism: Corynebacterium sp. AOP36-E1-14; assembly: GCF_052377495.1. Lineage (NCBI taxonomy): Bacteria > Bacillati > Actinomycetota > Actinomycetes > Mycobacteriales > Corynebacteriaceae > Corynebacterium > Corynebacterium sp. AOP36-E1-14. Next base: position 8,840 of record NZ_JBQSWV010000025.1, on the reverse strand, counting down.
GGCGGTCACGCCGAACGTCGGGGCGTCCGGCGAGAGTTCGTCGCGCAGGACGACCCGGTCGCCGTGGGCCTCCACGGCGCGGCAGTGGGTCACCACACGTGCCCCGTAGCCGGCGGCGGTGCGGACCAGGGCGGTGACCAGGCGGGCGTCGTCGACGAGTTGACCGTCGTGGTTGACGTAGCCGAAGCGCAGGTCGGACGTGTCGACGGCGGGGCACAGTTCGGCGACGGTACGGGCGCTGACGGTGCGTGAGGCCGGCAGGGTGGACGCCGGGGTACCTGCGGCGACACGCAGTGCGTCGCCGGCGAGGAACCCGACGCGCGGGGTGGTCTTCTGCCCGCGGGTGTAGCGGTCCTGCACGGGCACGACCTGGGTCACGGCGTGGGTGAGGTGCGGGGCGGTGGTGCCCATGAGGATGCCGCGTTCCACGGCGGAGCGCCGGGCGATGCCCACGTTGCCGGTGGCGAGGTAGCGCAGACCGCCGTGGGCGAGTTTCGAGGACCAGCGCGAGGTGCCGAAGGCGATGTCGTGGGCGTCGACGAGCAGGACGTCCAGTCCGCGGGTCGCCGCGTCCAACGCCACCCCGGCGCCGGTGACGCCGGCACCGATGACGACGAGGTCCACATGGGTGTGTCTGTCGCGCAGGCCGGTGACCTCACCGGTGCGGCGGGCGGCGTCGAGTCGGGTGGCGTCCGGCCGGAAGGTTGTCATGACCTGCAGTCTATCGGTGTGCGGGATTCCGCGTCGGGGAGTCGGCGGACCGGGTATCTTGTGTGGTCATGGACACGTTGCCGATCCCGCCGATGAAGTTCAACCTCTGGGGCACCGTCGACGAGGCGAAGCCCCTGGGCTCCTCGACGCGCTCCATGCTCGGCACCCTCATGGGCGTGCGGGAGGACGCCGGGGCGACCGCCGCGCGCGAGGTCGACCTCGACGCCGTCACGCTCAGCCCGGTACGGCTGCAGGACGCCGACCTGCAGGCCTTCGCCGACGTCGTGGGCGCCGCCCACGTCTCCACCGACGACGCCCAGCGCGCGCCGCGCGCCCGCGGCAAGTCCTCCCTGGACCTGCTGGAATGGCGCGCCGGGGCGTCCCACGTGGTCTCCGCGCCGGACGCGGTGCTCGCACCCGGCACGGAGGACGAGGTGCTGGCCGTCATGCGGTTCTGCTCGCGCGAGGGGATCGCCGTGGTGCCCTTCGGCGGCGGCACGTCCGTCGTCGGCGGGCTGACCCCGGGCGACACCGACGGCTCGCGCAGCTTCCGCGCCGTGGTCAGCCTCGACCTGGTGCGCTTCGATCGCCTGTCCGAGGTGGACGCCGAGTCCGGCCTGGCCACCCTGGGGGCGGGGCTGACCGGCCCGGCCGCCGAACTGCTGCTCGCCGAGCACGGACTGCAGATCGGCCACTACCCGCAGTCCTTCCCCTACGCCACGATCGGCGGCTACGCGGTGACCCGCTCGTCCGGGCAGAACTCCGCCGGGTACGGACGCTTCGACGACATGGTCCGCGAACTCACTCTGGTCACCCCGGTCGGTGTGATGACCGTGGGCCACGCGTCCCCGGCCTCGGCCGCCGGGCCCGACCTGCGCGAACTGGTGATGGGCTCGGAGGGGGTCTTCGGCGTGGTCACCCGCGTGCGGCTGCGCGTGCACCCGGTGCCGCAGGTCAAACGCTACGAGGCCTTCACCTTCCCCGACTTCGCCACCGGTGTGGCCGCGTTGCGGGCCGTGAAGCAGACCGGCACCGGGCCCACGGTGATCCGGCTGTCCGACGAGATCGAGTCCTCGGTCAACCTGTCCTCCGGCGACAAGGCCGGCGAGTCCAGCTCCCCGCCCGGGTGCATGTGCATCACCATGTACGAGGGTACCGAGGAGCACACCGCCTCCCGGCACGCCGAGACCCGCGACCTGCTGCTCTCCAAGGGGGCCACGAGCGTGGGGGAGGAGCCCGCACGGCACTGGGAGCAGGGCCGGTTCAACGCCCCGGTGCTGCGCGACTCCCTGCTGGACGCCGGCGCACTCTGCGAGACCCTGGAGACCTGCACCGACTGGTCCAACGTCTCCCGGCTGAAGAAGGCCGTGGGCGAGGCGCTGGCGGGCACTTTGAACGGCTCCGGCACCATGGCGCTGATCATGTGCCACGTCTCCCACGTCTACGCCGAGGGCTGTTCGTTGTACTTCACCGTGGTCGCCGCGCAGAAGGGTGACCCGGTGGCACAGTGGCGCACCGCCAAGACCGCGGTGACCCGAGCGCTGACCGAGAACGGCGGCACCGTCACCCACCACCATGCCGTGGGTGCCGACCACCGCCCCTTCATGGCCGCCGAGATCGGCGAGCTGGGGGTCGCCGTGCTGCGCGCGGTGAAGGACCGTCTCGACCCCGACGGCGTGATGAACCCCGGCACGCTGATCGGGGGCGACGATGAGTGAGCGCCGGCACGCCTACGAGGTCGGCCACGTCGACCTGCGGCGCATCGCCCTGCTGACCAACCCCCACGCCGGCAAGGGTGGGGCGGGGGCGGCCGCCGACATCGCCCGCGACCGCTTCGCCGACCACGGCATCGACGTGGTCAGCATCCAGGGGGCTTCTCCCGAGGGCGCCCGCGAACTCGCCGGACGCATGGTCGCCGAGGAGGGGATCGACGCACTCGTCGTCTGCGGCGGCGACGGGCTGATCAACCTTGCCCTGCAGGAACAGGCCGGAACGTCCACCCCGTTGGGCATCATCCCCGCAGGTACGGGCAACGACCACGCCCGCGAGTACGGCATCCCCACCCACCCGCGCCGGGCGGCAGACGTCATCGCCCGTGGTTTCTGCACCACCACCGACCTGGGACGCATGCGTGACGACGCCGGCGACGAGCACTGGTTCGGCACCATCGCCTGCGCCGGCTTCGACTCCCTGGTCTCCGACCGCACCAACCGGATCCGGTGGCCGCGCGGGCAGATGCGCTACAACGTGGCCATCGTCGCGGAGTTCCTCAACTTCCACTCCATCCCGACCCGGCTGGTTCTGGACCCCGGTACCGACGAGGAGAGGGTCGTCGAGGAGAACATGACGCTGGTGGCGATGGGCAACACACGCAGCTACGGCGGCGGCATGGTCATCTGCCCGGACGCCGACCACCACGACGGCATCCTCGACGTCACTGTGCTCGAGCGCATGGGACGGGCGAAGGCGGCGACGAAGTTCATGAAGATCTTCGACGGCAGCTTCGTGGAGGAACGTGGGGTGAACACCTACCGGGCGCGCCGGGTGCGCATCGAGATGACCGACCGTGGCGGACAGCACATCAACGGCTACGCCGACGGTGACCGCTTCGCCCCGCTGCCGATGGAGGTCGAGGTCGTCCCCGGGGCCGGGCGCTACCTGGTGCCCCGGCCGTAGGTTCGGGTGTGTGCCCCGCTCAGTGCCTGGCTCAGTGCCTGGCTCAGTGTTTGGCTCAGTGCTCGGCGGGGATTCCGGCGGCAAGCTTCGCAGCCTCGATGCCGTTGGTACGGACCGGTGACGCAGCAGCGGAGGATATAGAGGACACAGCCTCCTCTGTCGCGTCCATCGCGTCCGAACCCTTCTTCCCGCTCGAGCCGGTCAGCTGGCGGATCACCTTCGCCGCGACCACGGGATGGTTGATCTGGGCGCGGGTCACGGGGCCGTTGAGCATGCTCGGGAGCTTCATAACGGATGAGTCTATGCGGTCGGAGGTACTACGCTCTGGCGTATGAGCGATAAAGAACAGACATCAGAACGCCGTCTCGCCGTGGTAACCGGAGCGTCCGCCGGCATCGGGGAGGCCACCGCGGTGGCCCTGGCCACGGACGGGTGGGACGTCGTCCTCGCCGCGCGGCGTCCGGAGAGGCTGGAGCAGGTCGCCGCTCGCATCGCCGCGGACGCCCCGGAGGTGTCCACCCACGTGGCGACCGTGGACGTCACCGACCGGGTGAGCGTGGACGCCCTGGCGTCCGCCGTGCACGACCTTGGCGGGGCGGACCTGCTGGTCAACAACGCCGGCGGCGCCCGTGGTCTCGACACGGTGCTCGACGGGGACGTCGATGACTGGCGGTGGATGTACGAGGCGAACGTGATCGGCACACTGCAGGTCACCCAGGCGTTGTTCCCCGAGCTGCAGCGCACCGCCGCGCCGCAGGTGATCAACATCGTCTCCATCGCCGGACGCAACGCCTACCGCGGCGGGGCCGGCTACAACGCCGCGAAGTTCGGCGAGACCGCGCTGAGCGACGTGATGCGCATGGAGTTCGCCGAGAAGGGGGTGCGCGTCTGCCAGGTCGACCCGGGACGCGTGGCGACGGACTTCAGCCTCAACCGGTTCAAGGGCGACGCCGACCGCGCGCAGCAGGTCTACGAGGACGTGCTGAACCTCACCGCGCAGGACGTCGCCGAGACCGTGCGGTGGGTGGCGGGGCGTCCGGCGCACATGGACGTGGACACCGTCATGATCCGTCCGACCGACCAGGCCTGAGTCTGACGGGGAGTTTTATTCACTGTCGATGAAATTCCCACTACCCCCGATCTTCTCCCCCCGCTACCCTCACTTCGGGGCTCCTCCGGGTGCTCTCGCCGGTGCCCCCGGGGCCGGTTACCGCGGTACGCATGGTGCTGATGGTGCTGGTGGGGTTGATTTTCCGCCGCGCGTGGAGATTGCATGTAGTTCGGGGGTGGGCAGGGGCGGCGCCGTCCGGCATCCTTGGTAGTGCGGGCGGGAAGTTGTCGACCGGAGGCCGGCCGGGAGGGTCGGGCCCTACATGCAGTATCGCCAGCGGGCCCCTATATAGAGGAGAAGTGCATGACGGAACAAGTGGACGCGAGCGGTGCCGGTGCACTGCTCGGGGAGTCCGTGCTACAGCGCCTGCGCGAGGAGATCATCACCGGCGCACTGCCGCCGGGAACCGCCCTGAGCGTGCCCGGCATCGCGGCGCGCTACGGGGTCTCGCGCAGTCCCGTGCGCGAGGCCGTCCAGCAACTCACGGTGGAGGGCGTGGCGGAGTACCGGCCACGTGCCGGCGCGCGTGTGGCGGAGATGGACGCGGCCACGCTCGGACAGGTCTTCGAGTTGCACCAGATTCTCGACGCGCAGGCCTCTGAACAGGCGACACGCAATGCAACGAGCGCGCAGATCGCGGCTTTGCGGGCACTCGTGGAGGTCCAGGAATCCAACCTCGGGGCGCCGCCGGACCCGGTACGTGATCTACGGGTGAACCTGGAGTTCCACACCCGCCTCCGGGAGGCCTCGGGGAACCGTCCCCTGTGCGACGTCCTCGAGAGGTTGGACGTCCAGAGTTTCCTGTATCCGACCACCGCGTGGAGCGACCCGTGGAACGTCTCGATGGCGGTGCGGGAGCACCGCGCGATCGTCGACGCCCTGGAGATCGGTGACGCCCGCGGTGCCGCATCCGCGGCGGCCTCCCACGCCGGTGCGGTATTCATCCGGATTATACGCACCTGAGGCGCACATCACCCCTCGTCGTTATACTCGGAGGGGTATTCCTTATGGACAATGTTTTATGATGCTGGCCAGCGGCAATAGGATGAGAACACCATGAATGCCAGACTTACACTCGAATCCCTTCGCTACGCCGACGCGGTAGCGGACGCAGGGTCGTTCAGCTCTGCCGCGCGTCGTTTCGGAGTCACTCAGCCGGCCTTGTCCATCAGCATCGCCAAGCTCGAGGAACACCTCGGCGGACGTAATCTTCCTGCGTAACCCGCGGGGCACGTCGCCGACGGCCTTCGGCGCGGCGCTGCTGCCGCGGATCAAGCAGATCATCGCGGACATCACCCGCATGGAGGTTGAGGCGGAGTCCTTCACCTCCAGCAGGTCGGGCACCGTGCGGGTCGGGATCTCCCCGAAGATCGACAAGGAGATCGTCGCACAGCTCAAGGACGCCATCCACGGGCCGCACGCCCTGGCCGTGGGTCACGACGCGATGCTGCTCGAGGCCGAGCTCGACCCGCTGGAGGAGTTCCTGCAGGCCGGCAGCCTGGACATGATCATCGTGCCCGCGCTGGGTTCGCTGCCGGGCTACAGCCACCGGTTGATCGATTCGGACTACCTCGTCCTGGTCGAGGAGCCCAATGAGGGAGACGGCGACGAGATCACCGTGGACGAACTCGCCGAGCGCGAGCTGATCCTGTGCCGTCACGGTTGCGGCATCACCCGCATGGTCTCGGACATGTTCGCCGAGGCCGGCCGTGAGCTGAAGCGTGCCGAGATGGAGGTCACCCACTGCACCGCCCTGCCGGGGTGGGCGAACAAGGGCATGGGCTCCGTCGTGCTGCCGGAGCGCCACGTGCGCGAGGGCATGTCCTCACGCCGCATCGTGCGCGAGGACGGCACCCAGGTCGAGATGTTCTACGAGCTGGTCTGGGACCCGGGTTCCGCCAGCGCGGTGTCCCTGGAGTCGTTGGCGAAGTACCTCACGACGGTGTCGTCGTGGTCGCATAACGGCAAGTGATCACCCCATAAGCGCAACGGCTTCACCAGGGGAAATGCGCCAAACCTATAGTCGGAATACCGACACCGTGTGACGGCCCCGGTTGACGACCGGAGATGAGTCCGCCACCGACGCTTCAGGAGGTTTGGACCATTGACTGCCGTTGTCCCGTCCGAGGAGACGCACGCCCCGCACGCCCGGCCTGACCGTGGAGAACCACACGGCGGCCGGTCGAAGAAGGGTGGTCACGCATGGAGCATGCTGACCACGACCGACCACAAACAGCTCGGCATCATGTACCTCGTGATGGCGTTCATCTTCTTCGGGATCGGCGGCCTCATGGCGCTGCTGATCCGCGTGGAGCTGTTCCACCCGGGCCTGCAGTTCCTGTCGAACGAGCAGTTCAACCAGCTGTTCACGATGCACAGCACCATCATGCTGCTGCTGTTCGGCAGTCCGCTGGTCTTCGGCTTCGGCAACTACATCATGCCGCTGCAGATCGGCGCCCCCGACGTCTCCTTCCCGCGACTCAACGCACTCGGCTTCTGGCTGACCACCTTCGGCGGCATCATCATGCTGTCCGGCTTCCTGACCCCCGGCGGTGCCGCGGACTTCGGCTGGACGATGTACATGCCGCTGGCCGACGCGGTGAACTCGCCCGGCGTCGGCTCGCACCTGTGGGTCGTCGGTGTCGGTGTCGGTGGTGTGGGCACGATCGCCTCGGCGATCAACATGATCACCACCATCCTGTGCCTGCGCGCACCGGGCATGACGATGTTCCGTATGCCGGTGTTCACCTGGAACATCCTGGTCATGTCCCTGCTCGTGCTGCTGATCTTCCCGCTGCTGACCGCCGCCGCGCTGGGCGTGCTGTACGACCGCATCCTGGGTGGCCACATCTACGACTCCGCCAACGGCGGCGCGATCCTGTGGCAGCACCTGTTCTGGTTCTTCGGCCACCCCGAGGTCTACGTCCTGGCCCTGCCGTTCTTCGGCATCGTCTCGGAGATCTTCCCGGTGTTCTCCCGTAAGCCGATGTTCGGCTACGTCGGACTGGTATTCGCCACCCTGTCGATCGCCGCACTGTCGCTGGCCGTGTGGGCGCACCACATGTTCGTCACCGGTGCTGTGCTGTTGCCGTTCTTCAGCTTCATGACCTTCCTGATCGCCGTGCCGACCGGCATGAAGTTCTTCAACTGGCTGGGCACGATGTGGAAGGGCCGGATCTCCTTCGAGACCCCGATGATCTTCGCCATCGGTTTCTTCGCCACCTTCCTGTTCGGTGGTCTGACCGGTGTGATGCTGGCGTCGCCGGCGCTGGACTTCCAGCTCTCCGACTCCTACTTCGTGGTCGCGCACTTCCACTACACCCTGTTCGGCACCCTGGTGTTCGCCTCGTACGCCGGCATCTACTTCTGGTTCCCGAAGATCACCGGCCGCATGCTCGACGAGCGTCTGGGCAAGATCCACTTCTGGTTGACCTTCGTGGGCTTCCACATGACGTTCCTGGTGCAGCACTGGCTGGGCAGCATGGGCATGCCGCGTCGGTACGCCGACTACCTGGACCAGGACGGTTTCACCCTGCTGAACCAGATCTCCACCATCGGTGCGCTGCTGCTCGGTATCTCGGTCCTGCCGTTCGTGTGGAACGTGTTCAAGTCCTGGCGCTACGGTGAGATCGTCACCGTCGACGATCCGTGGGGCTACGGCAACTCCCTGGAGTGGGCGACCTCCTGCCCGCCGCCGCGCCACAACTTCACCTCGATGCCGAAGATCCGTTCGGAGCGTCCGGCCTTCGAGCTGCACTACCCGCACATGGTGAAGACGGCCCGCGAGGAGGCGCACGTGGGACGCCACTTCTAGTCGGCTCCTGCTGACAGTCTGAAAGCCTGACCGTCACCGGCGGCGCCGGTGGTCAACTGACCACCGGCGCCGCTGCTTTGCGTGTGGGGAGGGTTAGTCCAGGTATCCCAACTCGCGGAGGAGATCCAGGACTTCTTCTTGTTCTTCGGGGGTCAAGGCGGCGAACTGTTCGTTGAACTGTTTGACGATCTCAATGAGGTACAGGGGCGGAAGCGGTGAGCCGTCGAGTTCTGAGAGAAGGTCCTCGATCCAGTCGGGATACGTGGTCTGGTCGGGGTCCTCCGGGGTGGTGCCGGATCCGCTGCTGCCCAGGGAACCCAGCGAGCTGAGTGACCCGAGGCTTCCGGTGGTGTCGCCGGAACCGGGGAGATCGGCGGCGACGGCGTTGGGGGCGAAGACGAGTGCGGGGGTGATGACGGCTGCGGTGAGGCTGATCTTGACGCGGTGAGAGAGGCTCATGGGGAGTCACTTTCATGTGGAAAACAAGAGTTCCCTGAGAGTATCGCTGCATAAGTTGGCGGCATACCC
>NZ_JBQSWV010000024.1:0-50089 GCF_052377495.1 Corynebacterium sp. AOP36-E1-14 | reverse complement strand
GCAGCACTGACAACAACCGATCCGGTCGGTGTCTCACTTCGTGGCAGGCCCTGTACTCTACAACCTCGCCGCTCTGCTGTGCAAATCGGCCGGTCGGCGCCGCATCCTCCAGGAAGGAAGCGAACTTCGTGTAGATCGTCAGGCCCGTTTTCCTGCCGCATTCTCTGCGGTGTCGGTCGCTCTGACTCGCATTAATCTACACACGACGACCGGCACACACAAAACGCCTGGTCACAGCGCTCAGTGCCGGGAATGCCGTCCCTCGCCGGCCGTGACCCGCTCTACCGTGGCGCCGAGGTCCACCAACTTCTCCACGAACCCTGGGTAACCACGGTCGATGTGGAAGACGTCGTTGACCTGGGTCACGCCGTCCGAGCACAACCCGGCGAGCACCAGGCCGGCACCGGCCCGGATGTCCGAGGACCACACCGGCGCCGAACTCAGCTCCTCCACTCCCCTGATGCTCACGTGGTGACCGTCGATGGTCATGTCGGATCCCAGCCGGGTCATCTCGTCGACGAAGCGGAAGCGTGACTCGAAGATGTTCTCGGTGATCACACTCATCCCCGCGCTCACCGCGCACAGCGCGATCGCCATCGGCTGCAGGTCCGTGGGGAACCCGGGGAAGGGCAGGGTCTGGTAGTCCACGGCGGTCGGTCGCTCGTCCTGGGTGACACGGAATCCCGTCGGGTAGGTCTCGACCTTCGCCCCGGCGAGCTTCAGCTTCTCCACCACCAGGTGCAGGTGTGCCGGGTCGATGCCACCGACGGTGATGTCGCCGCGCGTCATCGCCGCGGCGTAGGCCCAGGTGCCCGCCACGATGCGGTCACCGACGACCTCGTGCTCGACGGGGTTGAGCTTGTCGACACCGGTAACGGTGATCGTGTTGCTCCCCTCCCCCTCCAGGTGCGCGCCCATGTCGCGCAGCATGTGGCAGAGGTCCACGATCTCGGGCTCGCGCGCGGCGTTGTCCAGGACGGTCACGCCCTCGGCGAGCACCGCGGCGGTCAGGATGTTCTCGGTCGCGCCGACGGAGGGGAAGTCGAGCATGATCTTCGCGCCGGTGAGGCGCTCGGTCTCGGTGACCACGCAACCGTGCTCGATGCGGGTCTTCGCGCCCAGGCGCTCCAGCCCCGACTGGTGCATGTCGAGGGGGCGGCTGCCGATGGCGTCGCCGCCGGGCAGGGCGACCACGGCGCGGTGGCACCGTGCGGTCAGCGGCCCGAGGACGCAGACCGAGGCGCGGAACTGCCGCACCGCGTCGATGTCGGCGTTCGGCGAGATCTCCGCCGGGGTGTGGATCGTGACGGTCCCCCCGTCCAGCTCCACCTCACATCCCAGCCCCCGCAGGACGTCGGCCATATAAGGCACGTCGGCGATGTCGGGACAGTTCCGCAGGACGGTCGTCCCCTCCGCCAGCAGTGCCGCCGACATGAGCTTGAGGACGCTGTTCTTGGCGCCGTCCACACGGACCGAACCGTCGAGACGGGCACCACCAGTTACGAGGAAATGATCTTTCACCCCTCACATCCTACCTACGGATCAGGGAAGTGCACCGATCCTGCGGGCCGCGTTGACCGCCTCGTAGCGGGTGTGTGCGCCGAGCTTGCGCATCACCGAGCGCAGGTAGCTCTTCACCGTCTCGGCGCCGATGCCCATCTCGTCGGCCGCCTCCACGTTGGTGTGCCCCAGGGCGACGCAGGCGAGCACGTCGAGCTCGCGGGCGGAGAGCTTCGTGGTCTGCTCGACCCGCACCGGGCTGACCATCTGGTCGCAGAGGATCTCCAGGTCACGACGGATCTCGTCGTCCACGACGCGGTTGGCGAGCATGCGCAGGCGCGAGTGGGTCGCGCGGACCTGCTCCCACTCCGCGCCGGTCATCGCGCGCGGCGGCTTCGCCGAGCTCTCGCGGGACGCACCGCCGTCGGTGCGGCGCATCGCGATGTTCACGGCCAGGTCCTGTTCCAGGACGCGGGCGGTCATCGTGACCTCTTCGAGGACCTTGTCCCCCATGCGCACCGGCGAGTGCACGCCGGCGTACAGGACGCCGCGCATGTCACGTCCGACGATCACGGGCACCGCGACGATCGAGTGCAGTCCCTCGTCGCGGACCGGACGGTCGTACTCGTGCGAGATCGACTTCGCCCGGGCGTAGTCGGAGACACCGACCGGCCGGCGGGTCGCCATGACCCGGCCGCCGACGCCCTGGCCGGAGTCGATGGTGAGGTTGTTGAGTGCGGGGGTCCGGAGCCCCACCCACTGGTTGATCACCATGCGTCCGTCCGGCTGGCACGACCCGAACATCGTGACGGGGATCCCCGTCGAGTTCTTCAGGGACGACAGTGCTGAACGGATGGCGTCGTCATCATCTCGGTGACGCAGCTGCTCCACGGCGCACCTTTCTGTTGTGATCGGATGTCACCCCCCGATCAGGTCACACCCGAGTGCGGGGGAACGCGGGCTTTACAGGGTCCGAGTATAGAAAATTCAGCGTATTCCCCCAAAACCTGCAGGTCTCGGAGACCACCCTCCCCCTCGGGGGGCTTATACCCACCCCCGCGAACAAAAGGGGGATACCCCCGATTCCCTACCTACCCGCCAGTCGGACGATCCGGTCCAGGCCGTTGTCGACGGTCTTGTCCGCCCCGTCGACGAGCTTGCGCGCGATCTTTCCCCCGACCAGCGGGATCCCCACCTCCGCGATGATCTCGGCGTCCACGTGGACCGACCCCTCTCCGTCCCGGGTGTAGGCCATCACGACGGTCATCGTGCCCATCCCCTTGGGCAGCGGTGTGACGGTGCTCGAGGTGAACCCGTCGTCGACGATCACGGTGACGTCGGTGGTCTGCTCCATGGCGAACCCCGGGCTGCCGTCGTCCTTCTGGCGGGCGGCGACGACGCGGGCGCGCACGGTGCCGTCGGCGTCGACCTCCCGTTCCGCCTCGGTGACGACGAGCTTCGAGGTCGATGCGTCGTCCACGGTCAGCAGGTACTCCTCGGAGGACGCCACGGCGTGCACCGTCTCCAGCGGCAGGTCGACCGTCCTGGTCAGCTCCACACTCTTGGCCATGTCAGCGGTGCTTCCACTCGGGCTTGCGCTTCTCGACGAAGGCGGACATGCCCTCCTTCTGGTCCTCGGTGGCGAACAGGCCCCAGAAGGCCTCGCGCTCCTGACGCATCCCCTCGGTCAGGGGCGTGTTCAGTGCGGCGTCGACCGCCTCGGTGGCCGCGGCCAGCGCGACCGCGGACTGTGCCGCGACGGTGTCGGCGACGGTGGCGACCTCGTCGAGGAAGCCCTCGGCCGGGATCACCCGGGAGACCAGGCCGGAGCGCTCGGCCTCCTCGGCGCCCATCGTCCGTCCGGTGAGGATGAGGTCCATGGCCTTGTACTTGCCTACCGCCCGGGTCAGGCGCTGCGTGCCACCCATGCCGGGGATCACGCCGAGGGTGATCTCCGGCTGACCGAACTTCGCCTTCTCACTGGCCAGGATGATGTCGCCCATCATCGCCAGCTCACAACCGCCGCCCAGGGCGAAACCGGAGACGGCGGTGATGATCGGGGTCTGCACGGTGGTGACCCGCTCCCACATGGCGTAGAAGCGGTTGAGCTTGATGTCCGGCCAGGTCTGGTCCTTCATCTGGGTGATGTCGGCGCCGGCGGCGAAGGCCTTCTCGGAACCGGTGATCACGATCGCACGGACGGACGTGTCGGCGTCGAAGGCCTCGAGCGCGCCGACGACCTCCTCCATCACCGTCTGGTTCAGGGCGTTGAGCGCCTTGGGACGGTTCAACGTGATCGTCGCGACGGCGCCGTCGGCCCCGCCGGTCGCGGTGGTGATGGTCTCGTAGGACGTCTCGTCGTTGTGCACTGTGTGTTCGCTCATGCCCCGATTGTGTCACAGCCGGGTACCCCTGCGCCCCGGTTCAGCAGGTCGTCGGGCATGGCGGTGGACCGTGGCTTTGTGTAGACTGGCCCCGGTATACAGACAGACCGATCGGTCTGTTGGACTGAGGGACACGAAAGGACCATTCACCAGCATGGCTAAGATCTACGAGAACATCACCGACCTGATCGGCAACACCCCTCTGGTGAAGCTGAACAAGCTCACCGAGGGCCTCCCCGGCACCGTCGCGGTGAAGCTCGAGTCCGCCAACCCCGGTAACTCCGTCAAGGACCGCATCGGCGTCGCGATCATCGAGGCCGCCGAGAAGGACGGCACCCTCAAGCCCGGCGGCACCATCGTCGAGGCGACCTCCGGCAACACCGGTATCGCCCTGGCCACCGTCGGTGCCGCCCGTGGTTACAAGGTCATCCTGACCATGCCGGAGTCGATGTCCCTCGAGCGTCGCATCATGCTGCGCGCCCTCGGTGCCGAGCTCGTCCTCACCCCGCCGCCCGCCGGCATGCAGGGTGCCGTGGACAAGGCCAACGAGATCGTGGAGTCCACCGAGAACGCCGTGCTGGCCCGCCAGTTCGCCAACCCGGCCAACCCCGAGGTCCACTACAAGACCACCGGCCCGGAGATCTGGGAGGACACCGACGGCAAGGTCGACGTCTTCATCGCCGGTGTGGGCACGGGCGGCACCATCTCCGGTGCCGGCAAGTACCTCAAGGAGCAGAGCGACTCGGTGCGCATCGTCGGCGTCGAGCCCAAGGACTCCCCGCTGCTGACCGAGGGCACCTTCGGGCCGCACAAGATCCAGGGCATCGGCACCAACTTCTTCCCGGACAACCTGAACAAGGACATCCTGGACGACGTGTACGACGCCTCCATCGAGGACTCGGTGAAGTACGCCCGCGAGCTCGCCGCCAAGGAGGGCATCCTCGTCGGCATCTCCACCGGTGCGAACATCTGGGCCGCCCTGGAGGAGGCCAAGAAGCCGGAGAACGAGGGCAAGCTGATCGTGGCCGTCGTCGCCGACTTCGGTGAGCGCTACGTCTCCACCCTCCTGTTCGACGACCTGCGCGACTAGTCAGGAGCATGGTCGGGGCGAACCGCTCCCGACCCTCACGGCCCCGACGCACGGAAACGTCCGTATCATCAGGTGACATCACGCCTGTACGGACGCGCCCCGGCGCCGGGGCCGTTTCGCGTGCAGCGACCGACCGCGACCTTCCGCGCGGCCCGCCACACCGACGTCAAGAACGAGAAGTACGACAAGTACGAGAAGAAGAAGGAGGACTCCACCGGTGAGTCTGCTGAGCACCATGAAGGAAGACCTGGACAACGCCAGGACGCACGACCCCGCCGCCCGCGGCGACCTGGAGAACGCACTGGTGTACTCCGGGCTGCACGCGATCTGGAGCCACCGGGTGTCCAACCGGCTGTGGCGCCGCGGCGCGAAGGGCCCGGCCCGCATCCTGAGCCAGTTCACCCGCTTCCTGACCGGTATCGAGATCCACCCCGGCGCCACCATCGGGCGCAGGTTCTTCATCGACCACGGCATGGGCGTGGTCATCGGTGAGACCACCGAGATCGGCGACGACGTGATGCTCTACCACGGCGTCACCCTCGGCGGCTCCGAGCTGGTGCAGCGTAAGCGCCACCCCACCATCGGCGACGGGGTGATGGTCGGTGCCGGCGCGAAGGTCCTCGGCCCGATCACCATCGGCGCGCGCTCGGCGATCGGCGCGAACTCGGTGGTCACCAAGGACGCCCCGGAGGACTCCATCCTCATCGGCGCGCCGGCGAAGGTCCGTCACCGCAAGGCCGACGAGCGCACCCCGCTGGTCGACCCGGCGGGCTACGTCAACGACATGCAGAACAACATCTAGCGCACCGTCTCTAGCGCACCAGGTCCTGGTAGGACGGGTTCTTGGCGATGAACCCCTCCACCGCCGAGCAGGACGCCAGGACGCCGAACCCCTCGGCGCGGGTGGCGTCCAACGCGGCGGAGATCAGCGGGGCGGACAGGCCCTGTCCGCGGAACCGCGGGTCGATGACGGTGTGGTTGAAGTCGCGCACGGCACCGACCTGGACGTACTCGGCGACGCCGGCGGTGTCCCCGTCGACCTGCAGCACGTAGCGTGCGCCGTCGACGTCGTGGGTGACCGTGATGCTCCGGTTGTCTTCAGTACTCATAGCACCGAGTGTAACCCGCCCCCGCATACGCGACATCCCCCTCGGGTGACTTCACCGAGGGGGATGTTGAGTGTGCCCAGACCAGGGATCGAACCAGGGACCTTACACTTTTCAGGCGTACGCTCTACCAACTGAGCTATCTGGGCAAGAAAGCCCGGAGGTTGGACCTTCGGACGATCTGGCGACCCTGACGAGACTTGAACTCGCGACCTCCGCCGTGACAGGGCGGCGCGCTAACCAACTGCGCCACAGGGCCGTGCACTACCAGCGATCCGGCCGGAGCCGATCGCTGTGCACGATGGGATACTGTACACAGCACCACCACAATCAGACAAATGCCCAGGTCAGGCGAATATTCCGGCGAGCAGAGCATCGCTGCGCTCCTGCCCCGCCGGGTCGGACGCTCCCCCGGTCACCAGGATCTCGGACGCACCGGTGCGCTCCGCCAGCGCGTGCAGCGCCGCCGAGACGTCCTGCGCGGTGCCGAACACGGTGTTTTCCAACGCCCGGCCCACGCGCCGGCGTTGCTGCGCGGTCAGCTCGGCCTCGTCGAGTTCCGCCACGGGCCGCAGCGGCATGAAGGCGCCCGTGCTGCGCGACATGACCTGTGCCCACACCTCCGGCAGGACGAGGTCGCGTGCGGCCTCCCGGGTGGGCGCGACGGCCACGGTGCGCGACACGACCGTCTCCTCCACCGTGACGTCTTCCCCGCCGCCAACGCTGCCCGGGTCCGGCCCGCCGAGGATCACCCCAAGGCCGTGTCGCGCCGCCAGGGCGAGGCTGCGCGGCGATCCACCGGTGAGCAGATACACCGGCGGGGCGGTGGCGAGCGCAGGACGCATCGTCACCTCAGGCGCATACGCGCCGTCCCCGCCGGCGCGCAGGTAGCCCAGCACCTCGTCGAGGTCGCCGGCGAAACCCTCGCGCGCCGTCGCGGCGTCCTGCGGTTGGCGCAGCGCCCGGCGTACCGCACCGGTGAAGCCGACGGAGGACCCCAGGCCGATGTCGACGCGTCCGGGGAACAACGCGGCCAGCACGGCGGCCTGCTCGGCGACGACGATCGGCGCGTGGTCGGGCACCATGAAGCCGGCCGTACCGACGCGCACGGTGGACGTCGCCTGGCCGACGGCGGCGGCGAGCACGCCCGGCGCACTGCCGGCGATACCCGGGACGCCGTGGTGTTCGGCGACGAGGAAGCGGTGGTAGCCGAGCGCCTCGGCGCGTCCCGCGCGCTCGACGACGCGGCGCAGCGCCGCAGCGTCCGACGTCCCGACGACGGTGTTGGCGCGGTCGAGCAGGGAGTATCGCATGTCCCCCACCCTAGAGACCCCGCGCACGAGAACAGCGGGCGCACACCGTGATGGTGTGCGCCCGCTGTGACTTGCGACCCTGACGAGACTTGAACTCGCGACCTCCGCCGTGACAGGGCGGCGCGCTAACCAACTGCGCCACAGGGCCATTATCTTGTTGTACGGAAGACGAATCATGAGAGAACCGGTCTTACGCAGTACTCCCAACGGGATTCGAACCCGTGTTGCCGCCGTGAAAGGGCGGAGTCCTAGGCCACTAGACGATGGGAGCCCTACCTCAAGCAGAAGTGTGCACGGTGACATCGTCCCCGCATCCGCTCCTGTTCGGCAGCCCGTTCAGAATAAACTACCGACCGCCCAAACTCCAACACGGGGTGAAACCACCATGTCAGGGCACATTTCTAGGGGTAGTCACGGGCGCCGAAGATGGCCGTGCCCACGCGCACGCACGTGGCCCCCTCCTCGATCGCGGTGCGGAAGTCCCCGGACATGCCCATCGACAGCTCGGTCAGCAACTCCGGGTCGACCACCGCGGCCTCCCGGGCGGTCTCCAGGATGCCGCGCAGCTGGCCGAAGCAGCGGCGCACCTCCCGCTCCTCACCGGTGTTGGTCGCCACGGTCATGAACCCACGCACGCGCAGCCGGTCGCAGCCGGCGGCGGCGTCGAGGATCGCCGGGACGTCCTGCGGGTCCGCCCCGGTCTTGGCCTCCTCGCCGGAGGTGTTGACCTGCACCAGCACGTCGAGCGTGCGGTCGGCGGTGGCCAACCGACGCTGCAGCGCCTCGGCCAGACGCACGGAGTCCAGCGCCTGGAACTCGTGGGCGTGCTCAGCGACGAGCTTGGCCTTGTTGGTCTGCAGGTGGCCGATGGCGATCCAGCGCACGGGCAGGTCGGCCATCTCCACGGCCTTGCGCTGGACCTCCTGGGGCTTGTTCTCGGCGAACTCGTGCATGCCGGCGTCCACGGCGTGGCGCAGCCGGTCGACGGGCACGGTCTTGCTGACCGGCAGCAGACGCACCGCGGCCGGGTCGCGCCCGGCGGCCAGCGCGGCGGCGTCGACCTGGGCGCGCACCTCGGCGACGGCCTCGCGCAACGTCCGGACGTCCTGATTCTCGCCGTCTGCATTCACGGTATCCATGGCGTCCAGACTATCGGACACAGTCGTCGCGATCAGTTGCAGTCAGTCACACAGCCGCAGCACGGGGGCGGCCTTGACCACGGTCTCGTCGTACTCGCCGTCCGGGCTGGACTGGGCGACGACCGCCCCGCCGACGCCGTAGGTCAGCCGTGCGCCACCGGCCCCGTCACCGGCCCCGTCACCGTCCTCGGCCACGAGGGTGCGGATCACCACGGACAGGTCCACCGCCCCGTCGAGCGAGAGGTAGCCCACCGCACCGGAGTACACGCCACGCGGTCCGTCCTCGAGCTCGTCGAGGATGCGCATCGTGCGTTCCTTCGGCGCCCCGGTCATCGACCCGGGCGGGAAGGCGGCGCGCACGGCGTCGAGACCGTCGCGTCCGGCGGCGAGATCGGCGGTGACGGTGCTGACCAGCTGGTGGACGGTGGCGTAGCTTTCCACGGCGAAGAGTTCGGGCACCTCCACGGTCCCGGGCGCGGCGACACGTCCCAGGTCGTGGCGCACCAGGTCGACGATCATGAGGTTCTCGGCGCGGTCCTTCTCACTGGCGCGCAGCTCGGCGCGGATGCGGTCGTCGTGCGCGGCGTCGGCGCCGACCGGCCGGGTCCCCTTGATAGGGGAGGACGTGACGCGTCCGGCCGCGTCCACGCTGAGGAAGCGTTCCGGGGAGGTCGACATGACCGTCGCCCCGGGCAGGCGCAGGTAGGCACCGAAGGGGGCGGGGTTGTCGGCGCGCAGTCGGCGGTAGAGCCCCAGCGTGTCCGGCGTCCCCTGCTCCTGCATCGATTTCCCCGGCGTGACCTCGAGGGTCGTGGTCAGGCAGGCCTCGTAGGTCTCCCCGGCGCTGATCAGCCGCTGGATCTCGCGCACCCTGGCGGTGTAGTCGGCGCGCCCGTGCAGGGTCACCGCCAGGCTGGTGTCGGCTGCCGGAACCGCGCAGGACGCCCCGGACGCCCCGGACGCCGTGGCGTCCTGCAGGTTCTCCAGCTCCCGCACGACGCCGGCGACGTGGTCCTGCCAGGCGGCGTCCTGCGCTCCGTCCGGCGCGCCGTCGAGCGTGAGCAGGTGCACCTGCGCGGTCCCGTGGTCGACGACGACGGCGCGTTCGAGCAGGACGAGGCCGGCGTCCGGGATGCGCGCGGCGTGGCGGGTGGCGGCCCCCTCCCCCACCGCGCAGTCCGCCTTGAGCCCGTAGCCGAGGTAGCCGACCCAGCCGAGGCGGAACCCGCAGCCGGGCACGGACGCGGAGTCGCCGGTGATCCTGCAGCGGGCGAGGTCACCGCGCAGCCAGGTGAAGACGTCCGTCTCGACGGTCTCGGCGCCGTCACCGGAGTCCGCGTCGCGGACGGTCACCGTCGAGGGAGCGTCCTGCCCGCCGGCGACGGCGGTGACGCTGGTACGCGAGGCGCCCATCACGCTGAAACGGGCGCGCGGGTCGTCCGCCCGGTTGCCGTCGAGCCAGACGCAGTGGGTGGAGGTGTCGCTGGTACGGCCATACAAACGCTCGAAGAGTTCCCCGGAGAAGGCCCGGGTGTCCCGGACGCTCAGGGCCAGCACCCTGTTCCTCACGGTGCGTGCCCGGCCGTGCGTGCGGGTCAGGGCGGCGAAGTTGGCGAAGATCTCCCGGCCGTGGCCGGAGAGCACCGACTCGGGGTGGAACTGCACACCCCACAGCAGGTCGTCGACGACGCTGACGCCCATCACCACCCCGTCTGTACCGGCAGTACCGGCGGTGACCGTCATGCCGGACGGGACGTCCGACACCGCCAGGGAGTGGTAACGCACCACGTCGACGGGGGTGGGCAGGCCGTGGAAGAGGTCGCGGCCGTCGTGCTCGACCGCGCTGACCCGGCCGTGCACCGGTTCGGGCGCAGGTGCCACCGTCGCACCGTACATGTGCGCGATGAGCTGGTGGCCGAGGCAGATGCCCAGCACCGGGATGCCGGACGCCACGGCGGCGCGCACCACCGCGGGACAGATGCCGACGTCGTCCGGGATGAGCGGGGTGCCCGGCCCCGGGGAGATGACGACGTTGTCCACGGTGGCGAGAAGCTGACGCCCCTCGGTGTCCCACCGGTCCCAGTCGTTCGGGACGACCACCGGCTCAACCCCGTTCACACTGGTCAGGTCGTGGACCATATTCCAGGTGAAGGAGTCGTGGTTGTCCACCAGCAGGGTTCGGAGCGGCGTGTGGAGAGACGTGCTGTTCACCGGGAACACCTTACCGCCCGGAACCCGCTGGGCCGGGGTCGTACAGGGGTCGTACAGGGGTCAGGCGAGGGAGAGGAAGAGCTTCTCCATCTCCTCTTCCCAGTCCTCCGGGGCGGTGCCCTCGGGGGCGGAGAGGCAGTCGCGCATGCCGCCGGAGATGGCCTTCACCCCGGCGCGGTCGAGCGCGCGGGAGACGGCGGCGAGCTGGGTGACGATGTCGCGGCACTCGCGGTCGTTCTCGATCATCGTGATGACGCCGTCGAGCTGGCCGCGGGCGCGCCGTAGCCGCTTGAGCACGGCGTCGGACGTGGGGTCGGTGAGTTTCACTGGAGGCTCCTGGAGAGTTCGGATCTTTGTGAGGGGACCCGGACAGTGTACCCGGCGCGGTACGGTGCACCCGGTATTCCGCCGGGGCGGTCCCGGCGGCCGGCCCCGTACCCGGGTGCTACTCGGCGGCCTCCCCGGCCAGTCGCAGCCAGGTGCGCACCACCGTGTCCGGGGTCAGCGACATCGACCCGATGCCCTGCTCCACCAGCCATTCGGCCAGGTCAGGGTGGTCGGACGGGCCCTGTCCGCAGATGCCCACGTACTTGCCGCGCTCCACGCAGGTGCGGATCACCGAGCCGATGACCTTGAGCACCGCGGGATTCCGCTCATCGAAATCATGGGCCACCAGGTCGGAGTCGCGGTCCACGCCGAGCACGAGCTGGGTCATGTCGTTGGAGCCGATGGAGAACCCGTCGACGTGGTCGAGGAACTCCTCGGCGAGCAGGTAGTTCGACGGCACCTCGCACATCATCACCACCTGCAGCCCGGCGCCGTTCGCGTCGGACGCCCCGGTGGCCCCTTCGCCGCGCACCAGCCCGTGGGACGCCATGACGTCCAGCACGTCCTGCAGTTCCGCCACGGTACGCACGAACGGCACCATCACCCGCACGTTGGCCAGGCCCATGTCCTCGCGCACACGGCGCAGCGCCTCGCACTCCATGGCGAAGCACTCGCGGAAGTCCTCGGAGACGTAGCGCGCGGCACCGCGGTAGCCGATCATCGGGTTCTCCTCGTGCGGCTCGAACAGCTCACCGGCGACGAGGTTGGCGTACTCGTTGGACTTGAAGTCCGACAGCCGCACGATCACCGGCTTCGGGTCGAAGGCGGCGGCGATGGTCGCCACGCCCTCCACGACGCGCCGGATGAAGAACTCCTTCGGCGACGGGTAGGCGGCAGTGGTGGCGTCGACCTCGTCGCGCAGTGCGTCCGGCAGGGTGTCGCGTTCCAGCAGGGCGCGCGGGTGCACCCCGATCTGCCGGTTGATGATGAACTCCATGCGCGCCAGGCCCACGCCCGCGTTCGGCAGGGAGGAGAAGGAGAACGCCTGGTCGGGGGTGGCGACGTTCATCATCAGTTTCGTCGGGATCTGCGGCATCGCGTCCAGCCGGGTCTCCTTCTCCTCGAAGGGCACCGCACCGCGGTACACCCGGCCGGTGTCGCCCTCGGCGCAGGAGACGGTGACCTGCTCGCCGTCGGGCAGCACGGCGGTGGCGTCACCGGTACCGACGATGGCGGGGATGCCGAGCTCGCGGGCGATGATCGCGGCGTGGCAGGTGCGTCCGCCGCGGTTGGTGATGATCGCCGAGGCGCGTTTCATCACCGGCTCCCAGTCCGGGTCGGTGATCTCGGCGACGAGCACGTCGCCGGTGCGCATGGCGTCCATGTCGCGCACCGAGCGCAGGACGCGCACCGGGCCGCTGCCCACCCGCTGGCCGATGGACCGTCCCTCGACGAGCACCTCGGCGGCGTCGGCGGCGCCGCGGTCGACCTCGAAACGGGTGAGGACCTGGCCGGCCTCACCGCGCCGGGAGACCACGGTCTCGGGGCGGGCCTGCAGGATGTACAGCTTGCCGTCCACCCCGTCGCGTCCCCACTCGATGTCCATGGGCCGGCCGTAGTGGTCCTCGATGGCGATGGCGTGGCGGGCGAGTTCGGTGACCTCGTCGTCGTCGACGGAGAAGCGCACGCGCTGCTCCGGCTCCACGTCCTCCCAGCGGGTGGCGGACTCCAGGCCGGTGCCCGCGGCGTAGCGCATCGCCACGGCCTTCTCCCCCACCGTGCGCGACAACACGGCGTCCACGCCGGTGCGTCCTGCGCGTACCGCCGGCTTGGAGACGTAGAACTCGTCGGGGTTCACCGCACCCTGCACCACCGCCTCGCCGAGGCCGTAGGAGGAGGTCACGAACACCGCGCGGTCGAACCCGGACTCGGTGTCCACGGTGAACATCACGCCGGACGCCCCGACGTCGGTGCGCACCATGCGCTGCACGCCGGCCGACAGGGCGACGTCGGCGTGGATGAAACCGTGGTGCACCCGGTAGGAGATCGCCCGGTCGTTGTACAGGGAGGCGAAGACGGCCTTGACGGCCTCCAGGACGTTGTCGATACCGCCGATGTTGAGGAAGGTCTCCTGCTGGCCCGCGAAGGACGCGTCGGGCAGGTCCTCCGCCGTGGCGCTGGAGCGCACCGCCCAGGTGACCTCGTCGGGCAGCGGGTCGGCGGCGACGAGTTCCTCGTACGCGTCACGGATGTCGCGCTCGAGGTTCTGCGGGAAGGGCTGGGCGAGGATCCAGGCGCGGATCTGCTCGCCGCGGCGGGAGAGCTCGGCGACGTCGTCGGTGTCGAGACCCTCGAGGACCTCCGCGATGCGGCTGTCGAGGCCGTCGACGGCGAGGAAGTCGCGGAAGGCGTCGGCGGTGGTGGCGAAGCCGCCGGGGACGCGCACGCCGGCGTCGGCGAGGTTGACGACCATCTCGCCGAGGGAGGCGTTCTTGCCGCCGACCTGGGCGACGTCGCCCATGCCGATCTCGGTGAACCAGAGGATGGAGAGTGACTGCCTGGTCATGGTGTGGGTTCCTGTTCTGGGAGGGTTGTCCCGGGTGGTTTACTCAGGGGTTGCGTAGGTTCATCCGGGTGAGGATGACGCTGGACATCTCCTCCACGCTCATGGCGTGGGAGTCGATGTAGGGGATGCGGTGCGCCTTGTAGAGACGTTCGGCCTGTCGCAGTTCCGCCCGGCACCGGGTGGCGCTGGCGTAGCTGCTGCCGGGCCGGCGTTCGCCACGGACCTGGCTGAGGCGTTGCACGGTGGTGGTCAGCCCGAAGAGCCGTTCGCGGTGAGGCGCGACGGCGTCGGGCAGGCTTCCGGGTGTGTCGTCCTCGGTCAGCGGGTAGTTGGCCACCCGCAGTCCGTGCTGTAATGCCAGGTACATGGCGGTGGGGGTCTTCCCGCAGCGTGACGGGGCGAGGATGATCAGGTCAGCACGGTCGAGGCCGCGGAAGCTGGCGGCGTCGTCGTGCTCGACGGTGTACTCCACGGCGTTGATACGGGCGTGGTAGCGGCCCGGGTCGCCGACCCGGTGGTACTCGGTGGCCGCGCCGGTACGCCGCTCACCCAGCAGACCCTCCAGGTGACTCAGGTGCGCGCCGAGCAGGTCGATGACCTCGCCGGACGCCCCGGAGACGATGTCGGCGACCGCCGCGTCGCGGATCGTGACGAACACGATCGGCGGCAGGACGTCGCCCTCGCTCCGGTCCTCGGCGATGACGGTCACGGCACGCGCCGCGGCCTCGACCGAGTCGACGAAGGGCAGGACACGGCGCCGGAAACTGAAGGCGGGGAACTGGGCGAGCAGGGCGTTGCCCTGGGTCTCGGCGGTGATGCCGGTGCTGTCGGACACGAAGAAGACGGGCCGTTCCGCCATGTCCCCACCTCCTGTGTAGTTCGGTGTACACCGTGCGGCACCACCTGTGAGACCACCCGACACTAACACCGCGGTTTCCACCCATGTCTGCTTTCACCCCTACTTAGGTGGAGCATGAACGTAACGCTGCGGCACCGCGGGTCGGTCGCACCCTATGCAGGGCCTTGCACCAGCACCACCACCATCACCACCACCGAGACCTCCGGACAAGGAGACAGACCATGTACCCCCGGAACACCTCCAGCAACCATCCCAACCTGCCCCGCCTGCCCCGCCGCCCCCGCGCCCTGGCGCTCACCACCGCGGCCCTCCTCGCCCTCGGCGGGGCAGGTGCCGCACAGGCGGCACCGGCAGAACCGGCAGTACCGGCAGTCACCGTCGCTGAACCGACGGCCCCGTCCGCTCCGTCGGCACCGTCCGCCCCGTCCCCCGAGGAGGCGGTCCGCATCGCCGCGGAGCGCACACCCGCCACCGCCCTCGGCCCGTGGAGCGAGGTGGGCGCCGACACCAGCGCCTACGACCCCACCCTGGCGCTGTCCACGGTCGTCCTCGACATCGACGGGGCGACCGGCAGTTCACCCCAGCAGGTCGCCCTGTTCGACCACGGGGTCTACATCGGCACCACCGTGACGGACAGCTACCCCTTCCAGCACGTGAGCCGGGTCGCCGACAACATCATCCGGGTCGACTACCGGTTCCTGCTCCCCGGTGACGCGACCGCCGCCCCGAGTGGGTCGGCGACCTCGCACTTCGTGCTCTACCCGCAGGGTGTCGAGCACACCGGGGCCCTCCCGCCCCACGGCTCGGTGCCCCCGGCCGGGTAACCCCCTATCCTCGGCGTCCGACGGTCCGGAACTCCCGGCGCGCACCCAGCGCGCCCGCCACGAGGAGCACGACGAGCAACACCAGCGCCACGCCGGTGCGTCCGGCGCCCAGTGCGGTCAGCGGCCACGCCGGCACCGCGAGGATCCACAGGACGGTGTCGGCGAGCACGTCGCCGCCGAGCGTCAACGACACCACCGTCCACAGCACCGTCGCCGCCACCGCCGCCCCGGTGCCGACGCGGGCACACAGTGCCGTCGCCACCAGCACCAGCACCGTTCCGACCAGCACGGACAGCGCCGAGGAGCGTAGCACCTGGGCAACGTCCGCCCCGGCGAGCAGTGCGGCGACCGCGGCGACGACCGTGAGTACCGCGACCACGGCGGCCTGCCACACCAGGTAGGCGCCGGGCGAGCGGTGATTCTCCAGCACGCTCACCCGCCACGCCGCGGCCATGACCGGCCAGGTGATCACCGGCAGCAGGCCGGCGCCCAGGGGCAGCAGCACGAACGTCCACAGTTGGGTGGCGTAGGACGGCGGGTAGACCACCCCGACCACCAGCATCAGCACCGCCGCGGCAAGGACCGCGGGGGTGGCCAGCGTGCCGCGCAGCGCCAGCGCCACCCCGGCCAGGGCGTCCGAGAAACGCGGGGACGCAGGACGCCGGCAGGTGCCTGGCCGCGCCAGCGCGCCTGCCGCCGGCACCGGCGCGGGGGACGTCGGCGACGCTACGGACGCAGCGCGTCCTGCCCGGTGTCCGGCCAGGCGCAGCCGCCACGTGCGGCGTCCACTGACGGTGACCGCCAACGCGGTTCCCACCACGATGAGCAGCAGGTTGAGCACCGCGGCCGTCGCCGCGCCCAACGGTTCCGGCCCGCCGAGGATCTCGCCGGGCTGCAACGGCACGGCGTTGGAGTGGATGCCGAGGACGGGCAGCAGCAACCGGATCGGCCAGGACGGCGGGTAGAACAACCAGCTCCCCGACTCCGCCGCCAACGTGCCGGACACCTGCGCGACGACCGCGAGCACCAGCACCGGCACCACCGTGAGGTAGCGGGCCAGCACACTGACCACGGCGAGCACCCCGAGGCTGGCGACCCAGGACAGTGCCCCGGTGGACACCACCACGCCAGAGCCGGAGAAGCCGCCGCCTGCACCACCACCGACGACCACGAAGAGCCAGGTCGCCCCGTAGTTCGCCAGGTGGAACACCGCCGAGACCGCCCACAGCACCAGCAGCCGCACCAGACGCACCCGGCGCGGCGACACCGGACGCAGGTCCGTGCCACCGCAGCGCGCGCGGCGTTCCCGCCCCTCCGCCAATGCGGCGAGCAACGCCATCAGCGGCATCGCCATGCCCGTGACGTACATGCTCTGCCAGGAGACGATGATGTCCACGTCCGGCGCCCCGGCGACCGCGGTGGCCAGCCCGGAGCTCACCACCCCGAGCAGCAGCCCCACCAGCGGGAACCACTGCACCGCCGAGTGCCGGGTGCGCAGCAGTTCGGCGCGCAGGACACCGCCCCACGTGCCGATCCGAGCTGCGCGGTGGCGTGTCTCGGTGTACGTCGCGGTATACGTCGCGGCACTCATCGTCCCGCCTCCGCCGGGTAGCCCTGGGTGAGGCGGAGGAACTCGTCCTCCAGGTGTCCCGGCGCGGCGAAGTCGCCGATCGGCCCGGAGTAGGCCGCCCGCCCGGCGACCAGCACGGTGATGTCGTCGGCGAGGCGGGAGACCTCGCCGAGCTGGTGCGAGCTGACCAGCACCGTGCCGCCCTGTGCGGTCCACGCGCGCAGGAAGGTGCGCAGGTCGGCGATGCCCTGCGGGTCGAGCCCGTTCTGCGGTTCATCCAGCAGCAGCACCGGCGGGTTGCCGAGCATCGCGATCGCCAGCGCCAGACGCGCCTTCATGCCGGTGGAGAAGGACCGGACCTTCTTGCGTCCGACGTCAGCCAGGCCCACGGTGGCGAGCACATCGTCCACCGCCGCGTCGTCCAACCCGAGCAGGCGGGCGTGCACGCGCGCGTTCTCCCGGGCCGACAGGTGCGGGTACAGCGCGGGGCCGTTGACCGAGGCACCGATGTTGATCAACGACTCCCTGTCGCGCGGACGCCCGAGGATCTCCACGGTGCCGGAGTGGCGGTCCTCCAGTCCGAGGATCACGCGGAAGCACGTCGACTTTCCCGCACCGTTGGTGCCCAGCAGCGCGTGCACCCGCCCCGGGTGCACCGTCATCGAGAAGTCCTGCAGGACGCGGTGCTCGCCGTAGGTGACGCCCAGCCCGCGACAGCTCACCGCCGGCGCGGTGCTGCGGGAGGGTTGCTGTGGTCGGGTGGCTCTGTTGTTGTCTCTGTTGTTGTCCATGCCTTCCATGCTGCTCAGCGGGCATGCCGGGCACATCGGCCCCGGGGTGGATTCAGTGCGGGGGCTGTCCCCCGCGCGGGGGAACGCCGCCGGTACCGACCCCACACTCGTGGGCGCGCACGGCCAGGCCCACCCGGTCGCGCACCCCGAGTTTCGCCAGCAGGCGCGAGACGTAGGTCTTCACCGTCTCCTCCCCGATGAACAGGTGCGCGGCGATCTCTGCGTTCGTCTCGGCGCGGGCCACCCCGGCGAGCACGTCGGTCTCGCGTGGGGTGAGCGTGCCCAGTAAACCGGACGGCTGCGCGGAGTGCTCAGGGTGCTCGCTGTTGCGGCGGAAGGCGTCGATCACGTAGCCGGTGACCTCCGGCGACAGCACGGACGCCCCGGCGTGCACCCGGTGGACCGCGTCGATCAGTGCGTCCGGCGCGGTGTCCTTGAGCAGGAAGCCCTGCACCCCGACGCGCAGCGCCCGGGCGACGAGCTCCTCGTCGTCGAAGGTGGTGAGCATCAGGATGCGCACCTCCGGGTGGCTGCGACGGATCGCCGCGGCGGCGTCGATGCCGTCGCCGCCGGGCATGCGGATGTCGAGCACCGCCACATCCACCTTTTGCTCCCCTGCCTTGTCGACCGCCTCGGAGCCGGTGGACGCGGTGGCCACGACCCGGATGTCGCCCCGCGACTGAAGGATCGTGGTCAACGCCGCGACGATCAGCGCCTGGTCGTCGGCGAGCAGAACGCGCACAGGACGCCCCGGATCACTGGTCACACTCACAGTCCGTTCCCTTTCCTCTGTACCGGGCGGACGGGGCGCGCCGGGTCGATGGGCAGGACGGCGGACACCGTGACAACGTCGGAGGCAGCATCGAAAACCACGTCGAGGTCGCCGCCGAGGCTGGTGACCCGCTCTCGCATCCCGACGATGCCCGTGCCCGAGCCCTCCTGCGCTCCTTCTCCCGTGACAGAGCCGCGGCTGACGACGGTCAGTGCCACCCGGTTGGCATCGTCCATGACCTGCACTTCGACGCCCACCTGTGTCCCCGCCCCCTGGTGGCGCAGCGCATTGCCCAGCGACTCCGCCAGTACCCGCTGGACGGCGAGTTGGACGATCTGCGGTACGTCCGTACCAGCACCGTCCGGCAGCTGTTCCTCGATCACCAGGCCTGCCTCGGTGAACCTACGCAGCAGGTCAGGGACCTGGGCAAGGCCGGCCGTCGGTTCGGTGCCGGAACCATCGCTGGGGCCATCACTCGAGCGCAGCGCGCGGACGATGCCACGGACCTCCGCGAGCGCGGCCGAGCTGGTCTCCCGGATGCCCTGCAGCGCGGCGTCCTGCGCCCCGGAGACCTGACCGGCACCTGCCTGCACGTTGATCAGGGTGAGGCTGTGCGCCAGGACGTCGTGGATCTCACGGGCGATCAGGGCGCGTTCGCGCTCGCGCACCGCCACCTGCCGGTCCTCGGCGATGCGCATCCGAGCATCCTCCAGCTCACGGGCCTGAGCCGCGGCATGTCTGCGCGAACGCGCCACGAAGAACACCATGACCAGCAGCGCCCACTGGATCAGCAGCCAGTCCAGGGTGGCGAGCGGATCGTAGACCATCGTGGTGCCGGCGACGCCGTCCTCGAAGCGCCACAGCAGCGGCGACAGAATCGCACCGACCAGCATGACCAGCAGCACCACCACCCCGGCGCGTGCAGGCCGGCCGTGCCGGGTAGCGGAGTAGACGACCAACGGCGAAGCCAACAGCAACGGGGTAACCCCCATGTTGCCGGGCAGCGCCCACAACCAGTTGACCTCCCACAACACCAGCAGCACGATCACCGCGGCGGCGGTGGCCAGCGGTCGTCTGCGCCAGAACAGCAGGACCGGGACGAACATCACGGCCAGGACTGCGGCGATGGAGCTGTGCACACCGGTGACACCGTCGTTCCCGCCATCGAGGGCGATCAGTACGTGGACCATGGCCACCGCCGCGGCGATGACGGCGGGCAGGATGTCCTCGAGGCGGAGGCGCTGGATCACGGCCGGGGCTGACATGCTTCCACTGTAGCCAGCCGGCTGGCCAACTCCCCTCTCCTGCCGTGGCCGTGCGGTGGGAGCGGGACGCCCCGGCGCAATGTCTGCAAACCTGCGCGCTGACTGGCAGACCTGCGACCGATGTGCGGGGTTTGCGCCGGCGCCGCGGTGGGCGGCGTTGTCGGTGTACTCAGTCGGACCTCTGTGAATGGACGAGGGGGTTCGCTACGCTAGTCGACCGCCGTGATCTCGACGTACCTGGTAAAGAGAATCTCCAGGAATTGACTATCTGAAGTGATCTTCCGTTAGGATCCGAAAGCCTTGTCTACGGCTCGATCCCACTTATCGTGGGCCTTCAGCAGGGCCGGATCCATAGCCAGGGGGCTGTAGGCGTCGGCGAGACTACGCTCGGGATACAGCGCCCTCGCATCGAGGATGCCCTGACCAGCGATGATAATCGCCTCCCGGAACTTGTAGTCAAGTCCAGGAACGGGGAAAGTGTTCCAGATCAAGGTAGATACGAATCGGATGTCTGACTTCAATCGCCCGCCGAGGGGCTTCTGCCAGGTCATAAACGTCGAGGACGATGCCAACGCAAACTGGGGCCCGTCGGGGTCTTGGGCATGGAACGCAAGGTCAGTAGCAAAACCCCCGCGGGATAGCGCTGCACCGTGAAGTATCACCGAGTCTCACTGATGATCTTGGACTGGCAAAGGTAGTACAGGTCAAGCTGCGATCGCAGGCCGAACAGGTGCGGACTAACGACATTCTCCGGGTGCTGGCAGCCTTGCTGTCACTGCGAAAGGATGCAACAGCTTCGAGTCTCGCCTCGAGAATCGGGCCCCGACCGATGTCCGCTGGGTGCGATCGATCGACCAGAAGCACCAGCGATCTGTGTTGCGCATCAGCTCGCGACTACCCCGAAATGTTCGGACATAGCGGGCCGCGACTGGATCGGACAGGCCCCACCGGCATCGATTCCGACGCGCAGGGCATTCACAAACGCACCGTCGAGCTCCAACCGATACCTGCCCCCCTTCATGATTTCCTTCGGGATAGTATTCGTCTTGGAGGTTGCGCCCGCGATCGGGACAGCCAACATCACGTTAGGCACAACACCCCCTGAAGGAACCTCATGGCCCTGCGGCGCTTCTTGCTCACATCAGTCCTCACCGTCTCATTCGCTCTCACAGCGTGCGGCAACAACGATCAGGCCTCCACGTCGACTACGTCGACGCCAACCAGCGAGACCACCACAAGCGCTGCCTCGCCTCGACTCCCGACCCCCACACCTCCGGCAACCACCTCAGAACCCACCCCTGATGTCGAAGAACAAGTGGCCGAGTACGTTTCGCCCTCTACGCCGACTCCCTCCGAGCCGTACGTTCTCTACTGCTCCGAGGGCACACCGGGACCAGCGATATGGTCTGACGGCGAAATGCGATTCTCCCAGGACTGCTTTGACACACTGACTGCCAATCGGGGCGACTACCGCTGTCCCCAGACGGACTTCTACGTCTACGACCCGTCCGAATGCGGAGGCAGTCCTACTGACTCCGAGTCGCCCCCGGTAGGCGGGGATCCCTCAACCTGGGACTACGACGGCCCCCGCAACGAAAACGGCGACCCCTTGGACCACCCGCAGCTGAATTGGCCCGAGTAACCCCCCACTCCCCCGGGACAACAGAGAACCCCGGCCGTCGAGGTGATCGACGACCGGGGTTCCACTGTGGGCCCTGTGGGGCTCGAACCCACGACCTGCGGATTAAAAGTCCGTAGCTCTACCAACTGAGCTAAAGGCCCACGTACGCACCCCACGTGTGAGGTGCGTCCTAGAGTCTAGTGCATGTCCGGACGGCGCCGGAAACCTGCCCCGGCACACTCTCCGGCGACACCTTGAGCCCTCAGGTCGAATCTCACGAAGAGAATCGACCTGAGGGCTCAAGGTGTCGCGACCGGCGCAGCAGAGCGGACGCTACTTGCGCATCGAACCGGTCTCGAGGAACCGGGTGTGGAACTCGAAGGCCTTGGTCAGATCGTGCGGGGTCTGCTGGAACTTCGACTTGGAGGCTGCCTCCACGTACTCCTCCAGCAGCGGCTGGTAGGACGGGTCGGCGACCGCGATCATCTTCTTCACACGGTCACGCGGTGCCAGGCCACGCAGGTCGGCGAAGCCGTTCTCCGTGATGACGACCATGGCGTCGTGCTCGTGGTGGTCGATGTGGGAGGCGAAGGGCACGATGGCGGAGATGTCGCCGCCCTTGGCCACCGACGGGCTGATGAAGGAGGAGATGAAGGCGTTGCGGGTGAAGTCACCCGAGCCGCCGATACCGTTCATCACGCGCGAGCCGGACACGTTGGTGGAGTTGATGTTGCCGTAGATGTCGGCCTCGATCATGCCGTTGGTGGCGATCAGACCGAGTCGACGGATGACCTCGGGGTGGTTGGAGACCTGCTGCGGGCGCAGGATGATGTTCTCGCGGTACTTCGCGGCCTCCGCGTTCATCTTCTCCGCGTACTCCGGGGACAGGGAGAAGGAGGTCGCCGAGGCGACGGTCATCTTGCCGGCGTCGATCAGGTCGACCATGCCGTCCTGGATGACCTCGGTGTAGGCGGTGATGTTCTCGAACTTGGAGTCCAGCAGGCCGGCCATCACGGCGTTGGGCACGTTACCGACACCCGACTGCATGATGTAACGGTCGTAGGACAGGCGGCCGGCGGCGACCTCACCCTCCAGGAAGTCCAGGAAGTGACCGGCGATCTTCTTCGAGGTCTCGTCCGCCGGGGTGAAGGGGGCGTTGCGGTCGGGGGCGTCGGTCTCGACGATCGCCACGATCTTGCTGGTGTCGAACTCCAGGGCGGTACCGCCGGTACGGTCACCGGGGGAGGTGATGTTGATCGGGGTGCGCTGCCCGGCCGGCTCGATGCGGTAGATGTCGTGCATGCCCTCGAGGTCGCGGGACTGCCAGTCGTTGACCTCGATGATCACCTTGTCGGCGGCGTCGATGAACTCGATGTTGTTGCCCACCGCCGACGACGGGACCACGGTGCCGTCCTCACGGATGGCGACGGCCTCGATGATGGCGACGTTGAACTTGCCGAAGAAGCCCTCCTGGACCTGCTTGCCCAGGTGGGACAGGTGGATGTCCCAGTACTTCGACTCGCCAGCGTTGATCTGCCCACGCAGGACCGGGTCGGAGTTGTACGGGGTGCGGAAGCTGATGGCGTTGGCCTCGGCGAGGACCCCGTCGCAGTCGACCGCGGTGGACGCGCCGGTGAACAGCTCGATCTGGAACTCGTCGCCCCGGTCGTGTGCGGCCTTGGCCCGCTCCGCGATGGCGGTGGGGAGGACCTTCGGGTAGCCGGCGCCGGTGAAGCCGGAGGTCCCGACTTTGTCGCCGTTGTTGACGAATTCAGCGGCCTCCTGGGCCGACATGACCTTCGACTTCAGTCCGGTGTGGGCGATGCGCTCAGACACTTTCTCTCCTCATGTTTTGTCCCGTTGTTTTCGGAAGTATCTCTGCAAATATCACGATTGTTTCTGTAGCAAACGTGACCTCTGCCACCATTGATAGCACAAGAGCGTCCTACGACGGCAGCGAGCAGTCAGGTGCGGGTGTGGCCGCACACAGCTGATTGTAGTGACCGCTCAGATCACAGGACTTTGCACCTCCCCCACCGTGGTGTGAGAATCGGGGGGTGATCACCACCTCAACCACACCCGCCCTGTCCATCGGACGTTTCGACCTGGACTCCCCCGTCGTCCTGGCACCGATGGCCGGCGTCACCAACGTTGCCTTCCGCACCCTGTGCCGCGAGCAGGAGCGCGAGCGCATGGGCAGCGTCGCCGGGCTCTACGTGTGCGAGATGGTCACGGCCCGCGCCCTGGTGGAGCGCAACCCGAAGACGATGCACATGACCACCTTCGCCGCGGACGAGGACCCGCGCAGCCTGCAGCTCTACACGACCGACCCGGAGTACACCTACAAGGCCGCGCGCATGATCGCCGAGGAGGACCTCGCCGACCACATCGACATGAACTTCGGCTGCCCCGTCCCCAAGGTCACCCGCCGCGGCGGCGGCTCGGCACTGCCGTTCAAGCGGCGTCTCTACGCCTCGATCGTGCGCGCGGCGGTCAAGGGCGTGCAGGACGCCGGGCACCCGGAGATCCCGGTCACCGTGAAGTTCCGCGTCGGCATCGACGACGACCACCACACCCACCTCGACGCCGGACGCATCGCCGCCGACGAGGGCGCGGCCGCCGTCGCCTGCCACGGCCGCACCGCCGCGCAGCGCTACTCCGGCACCGCGAGCTGGGACGAGATCGCCCGGCTCGTCGAGCACATGGACGGCACCGGCGTGCCGGTGCTCGGCAACGGCGACATCTTCAAGGCGTCGGACGCCGCGGCGATGATGGAGCGCACCGGCTGCGACGGCGTCGTCGTCGGACGCGGGTGCCTGGGTCGCCCGTGGCTGTTCGCCGAGCTCTCGGCGAACCTGCGCGGGCTGCCCGTGCCGGCCGAGCCCACCCTGGCGGAGGTGTGCCGGATCATCATGCGTCACGCCGAGCTGCTCTCCGCCCACGAGGGCGAGCAGTACGGCGTGCGCGAGATGCGCAAGCACATGGCCTGGTACATGCGCGGTTTCCCCGCCGGTGGTGACGTGCGCCGCCAGCTGTCCCAGATCACCGACCTGGAGTCGCTGCGCCGCGTCCTGGACCCGATGTGGGAGTCGACGGCCACCGCCGTGGACGCCGACGGTGCGCGTGGCCGCCAGGGCTCGCCCGGCAAGGTCGCGCTGCCCGACCGCTGGCTGGACGATCCCGAGGATCTGACCAGCACCGTTGCCGAGGATCCCGAGGCCGACGGGGCAGCACTCAACGGCGGTTAATAACTTTTACGAACGTACCCTCCGTTCACCGAGCAGAACGGGCGTACCGGCCGTACACTGGCGCCATGCGCACCGTGTACCAGGAACAGATGCGGATCTTCGCCCATGAGCTCGCACTCATGGCCGACCAGGTCCGGCAGATGATGTCTCAGGCGTGCGACGCCCTGTTCAACCAGGACATCGACACCGCCGAGCAGGTTCTCAGCTCCGTCACCGCCATCGAGGACCTCCGTCAGAGTGCCGAGTCCCGCTCCTTCGAGCTGCTCGCCCTGGAGGGCCCCGTGGCACGCGACCTCCGCCAGGTCGTCTCCGGCACCTACATCGTCGAGGACCTGGCCCGCATGGCCACCCTCGCCGTGCACATCGCCCGCACCTCGCGGCGCCGCCACCCGGAGTCGGCCGTGCCGGAGATCACCCAGCCCTACTTCCGCGAGATGGCGCGCCTGGTCGACGGCATCGGCGAGAAGCTGCACGACGTGCTCGTCACCTACGACCCGGAGAAGGCCATGGAGCTCGCCCTCGACGACGACGCCGTCGACGACCTCCACGAGCACATGTTCCACATCACCGGCAAGAAGGAGTGGCCCTACCCGGTCTCCGCCGCCGTGGACGTGACCCTGCTGTCCCGCTTCTTCGAACGCTACTCCGACCACGCGGTGAACATCGGCACCCGCGTGGTGTACCTCGCCACCGGCAAGCGTCCCCAGGAATACGAGGTGTCCCGGCGCTCCGAGGAGCAGCAGGAGACCATGCGCGAGCAGTTCGACGAGATCCGCCGCCGCTACGGCGCCGACCCGTTCTAAAGGTCCCCCTCCCCCACGTCCACGCGCGGACAACCCCCCAGGTCGGCATCACCGACCTGGGGGGTTGTTCGTCCGGGGCGCGTCAGTCCTGCGCGGTCAGTCCTGCGCGGTGAGTGCCGTCAACGCCGCCAGTGCCGCGTCCGCCAGCACCTCCGGGGACTGCGCGGCGTCCACCCGCACGCCGGCCTCGTCGGCGCGCAGGCGCTCCAGCTCGGCGTACTGGGCGGTGAGCACCTCTTCGTCCGGGTACTCGCCGGTCCGCTTCAGCGAGCGGTCGCGGATCACGTCGGCGGTGCCGTGCACGTGCACGAAGAACACGAAGCCCTCGGCCTCGCGGAAGATGTCGCGTGCACGGCGCCCCAGCCCCAGGCTCACCACCACCGTGGAGTTCCCCTGCTGCGCCTGCTCCGTCAGCCAGTCGCGGATGGAGTACGCCCACGGCAGGCGTTCCTCCGGTGTCAGGAAGCCGCCGGCCTCCATCCGGCTGCGGACCTCCTCGGGCTGCAGCCCCTCCGCCGTCGCCCCGGTGAACCCGGTGCGCTGCTGCAGCTCAGCGGCCAGCGGAGCCTTGCCGCTGCCGCTCACCCCCATCAGGACGATATGTACCGGTGCCATCACCGACTCCTTTCACTTTCCCCCACTCTGGCACAGAACCGTCGTCGGGGGTGGGAGTGGGGAATCTAGCCGAAGCGCCCGGAGATGTAGTCCTCGGTCTCCTTGCGCTCCGGGCTCTCGAAGATCTTCTTCGTCGGCCCGACCTCCACCAGCTTGCCGGGCTTACCCGTGGCCTCCAGGGAGTAGAACGCGGTCTGGTCGGACACGCGCGCAGCCTGCTGCATGTTGTGCGTGACGATCACGATGGTGAACTCCTCCTTCAGCTCGTGGATGAGGTCCTCCACCGCCAGCGTCGAGATCGGGTCCAGTGCCGAGCACGGCTCGTCCATGAGCAGCACCTCCGGCTCCACGGCGATCGCCCGGGCGATGCACAGTCGCTGCTGCTGACCGCCAGAGAGCCCGCCGCCGGGCTTGTCGAGGCGGTCCTTGACCTCCTCCCACAGGTTCGCCGAGCGCAGGGACTTCTCGGCGACCTCGCGCAGCTTCTTCTTGTTCTTCTCGCCGGCGAGCTTGAGCCCGGCGATCACGTTCTCCTCGATGGACATCGTGGGGAACGGGTTGGCCTTCTGGAACACCATGCCGATGGTGTTGCGCACGCCGACGGGGTCGATGTTGCGGCCGTAGATGTTCTCGCCGTCCAACAGGACGTCGCCCTCCACGTAGGCGCCCGGGATGACCTCGTGCATACGGTTGAGCGTGCGCAGGACGGTGGACTTGCCACAACCGGACGGGCCGATGAAGGCCGTCACGGAGCGCGGCGGAACCTCCAGGTTGACGTCCTTCACCGCGTGGAAGTCCCCGTAGTAGATGTTCACGTCGTGCAGGTCGAGGCGTTTGGCCATGGTCTGTTTCCTTAGCTGGTTTTCTGGCTGGTCTCTAGCTGGACTTGATCGAGAACTTGTTGGAGATGAACCGCGCCCCGATGTTCAGTGCGCCGATGAGGACCACGAGGGTCAGGGCCGCGCCCCACAGTCGAAGCAGCACCTCGTCGCTGGCCTGCAGCTTGTACATCTCCAGCATGAACAGGGGCAGCGAACTCTGGTTGCCGTCGAAGACGTTCCAGTTGATCACCGGGGTCGCGCCGACGAGGATCAGCACGGGGGCGGACTCACCCATCACGCGGGCCACGGCGAGCATCACGCCGGTGACGATGCCGGACAGGGCGGTGGGTAGCACGATGCGCACGATCGTCTTCCACTTGGGCACGCCCAGGGCGTAGGCCGCCTCACGCAGGTCCATCGGCACGATGCGCAGCATCTCCTCGGTGTTGCGCACGATCACCGGCACCATCAGCAGCACCAGCGACAGCGACACGGCGAAGCCCGAGCGCTCGAAGCCGAACATGGTGATCCACAGGGCGTAGACGAACAGGGCCGCCACGATGGAGGGCACACCGGTGAGGATGTCGACCATGAACGTGGTGGTGCGTCCCAGCCAGCCGCCACGGGAGTACTCCACGAGGTAGACGGCGGTGAAGATGCCGACGGGCACGGAGATCACGGTGGTCACCGCGACCTGGGTCAGCGTGCCGATCACGGCGTGCACGATGCCGCCGCCGGCGACGTTGGAGAGCTGGCCGAACATGTCGTAGATCCACCAGTCCACGCTGAGCAGGGCGGGGATGCCGCGCTGCACGAGCACGAACAGGACCCACACCAGCGGGAGGATCGCCAGGCCCATGGTCGCGTAGATGACCACGGTGGCCAGGACGTTGCGGGCCTTACGGCCGGTGGAGATGTCGGTGAAGCCGCTCGGCGCCAGTGCGGAGTGCGGGCGGTTGTCGAGCTCGGTGGGGTCAGTGGGCACAGACGTGGCCATCGCAGTCGTCCTTTCCGCTACTTGGTGTTGTTGACCAGCGACCGGGCGGCGGCGTTGACCAGGAAGGTCAGCACGAACAGCACCAGTCCGGCGGCGATGTAGGCGCCGGCCTTGAGGTCGTCGTTGAATTCGGGGGCTGCGTTGGCGATGGCGGTGGCGAAGGTCGTGCCGCCGTCCATCAACGATCCGCGGAAGCCGGGGGCCGAGGCGATGACCATGTACAGCGCCATCGTCTCACCGAGCGCGCGGCCCAGGCCGAGCATCGCGCCGGAGATGTAGCCGGACCTGCCGAACGGCAGGACGGTCATGCGCACCACCTCCCAGCGCGTCGCGCCGAGGGCGAGTGCCGCCTCGATCTGACCCCGCGGGGTCTGGACGAACACCTCGCGCGCCGTGGCGGCGATGATCGGCAGGATCATGATCGCCAGGACGATGCCACCGGTGAAGATGTTGCGGCTGGTCGAGAACGCCGGTGAGGTGCCCTGCTCCCAGTTGAAGAGGATGAACCCGCCGGCCCAGCCGGTGAGCCACTCGTAGAACCCGCCGAGGGCCGGGCCGAGCACCTGCATGCCCCAGATGCCGAAGACGATGGACGGCACCGCGGCGAGCAGGTCGATGACGAATCCCAGCGGCCGCACCGCCCGCTTCGGGCAGTAGTTCGACAGGAACACGGCGATGCCCAGGGCGACGGGCATGGCGATCAGCAGTGCCAGCACCGAGACCATCACGGTGGTGAAGAACATGTTCGGGATCCCGAACTGCATCCACCCGCCCTCGTTGGTGCTGTGGTTCAGGTCCCAGCGGTCACCGTAGGTGAAGAAGCTGAGGAACCCGTCGCGTTCCCGCGACAGCGCGGGGATCGCCTGCAGCAGCAGGAACAGTCCGATGGCGCCGATGATCACGGTGATCAGCGCGGCGGCACCGGTCGACAGCGTCTCGAAGACGCGGTCCCCGGTGCGCTTCACCGCACCGTCGGAACCGCGGCGGGACGCGCCGGATGCGCCGGCGGCACCGTCAGTGCCGGACGTGCCGGACGCCGCGGCGTCCTGCGTCGTGCCGTCCTGCCCGCCGTCTGCCGCCACGGGCGTCTCGGGGTCCGTCTCGGGGTGGGAGTTGGTCATGCTACTGCAGCGCGTCCACGGCGGTCTCGAGCTTCTCCTTGAAGGAACCGCTCAGCGGGATGTAGCCGGACTCCTCGAGCTGGTCGTTCTGGTTGTCGAGGATGGTGTGCAGGAAGTCCTTGACCTTGGCGGCGGTGTCCTCGTCGTAGCCGGCGGAGCAGACGATCTCGTAGGTCGTCAGCGCCAGCGGGTACGCGCCCTCC
Organism: Corynebacterium sp. AOP36-E1-14; assembly: GCF_052377495.1. Taxonomy (NCBI): domain Bacteria; kingdom Bacillati; phylum Actinomycetota; class Actinomycetes; order Mycobacteriales; family Corynebacteriaceae; genus Corynebacterium; species Corynebacterium sp. AOP36-E1-14. Next base: position 20,943 of record NZ_JBQSWV010000024.1, on the reverse strand, counting down.
TCCTTCATGGAGAACAGGGCCTCGGAGTCCACGACCAGGTCGTTGCCCTCACCGGAGAAGGCGACCTCGTCGAGGGCCTTGTTCACGGTCTCGGCGTTGAGCTCGGTCGGGCCGGCACCGAAGTCGAGGTTGGCGATGCCCAGGTCGTTGGCGGTGGCGAAACCGGACTCCACGTAGGTGATCGAGCCGTTGGTGGCCTTGACCTGGTCGGCCACACCGGAGGAACCCTGCGCACCGGAACCGACGCGGGTCGGGAAGGTCTTGCCCTCGTCCTCCCACAGGCCGTCGGTGGCGGTCTTCAGGAAGGACTGGAAGTTGTCGGAGGTGCCGGACTCCTCGGCGCGGTAGAGCACGTCGATCGGCATGTCGGGCAGGTCCACGCCCTCGTTCTCGGCGGCGATGGCCTCGTCGTTCCAGTTGCGGATGTCGCCCTTGAAGATCTTGGCGACGGTCTCCACCGACAGGTTCAGGTCGTCGACACCGTCGAGGTGGAAGGCCACCGCGACCGGGCCGACGACCATCGGCAGGTGCCAGGCGGGGTTGTCCTCGCAGCGCTCCGCGGCGGCCGCGGCCTGCTCCTCGTCGAGGGCGGAGTCGGAACCGCCGAAGTCGACCTGGTCGGCGATGAACTGCTTCTGGCCCGCGCCGGAACCGGTGGCGTTGTACGCCAGCACGGCACCGGGGACGGCGGAGGAGTAGGCGACGCCGAACTGCTCCATCGCCTTCTGCTGGGAGCTGGCTCCCTCTCCGCGGAGCTCGCCCTGGGTGTCGGAGAGCTCGTAGGAGCTGTCGGTCGAGGCACCGTCCCCGTCACCGGAGTTGGAGTTCGAGCAACCGGTGAGGACGAGCGAGCCGGCGGCGACGGTCGCTGCCGCAGCGGTCAGGGTGCGGCGGCGGGAGGTCGAGATCTTCACAGTGGGTAGTCCTTACACATGCGTTGTGGGTTGACGACGCACCGTACGTTAGCCACCGGTGGTGGACGTGAGACACCCTGGAGGTGAACGGAAGATGAATATATTCACGGCGGATGTGAGCCGCCGCCGCACCCCAGCTACACCATGCCGCGGTAGACCACGTCGCGGTGCACGACCTCGAAACCGAGACGGCGGTAGGTCGCCACGGCCGGGGCGTTGTCGCCCTCTACGTACAGGTCAACGGCCTGCGCTCCCCCGTCGATCAGGTACCCCACCCCGACCAGGGTCACCGGGCCGCCGAGCCCACGGCCACGGGCGGCGTCCGCCAGACACACCACGTACACCTCGCCGTGGGGGTCGCCGTCCGGACGTTTCGTCCAGTGGAACCCCAGGCACTCCTCCCCGTCGAAGAGGAAGAGGACGCCGGCGGGGTCGAACCAGTCCGCCTCCCGGGCCTCGTCGAGCGCGCCCTGGTCCCAGCCGCCCTGCTCCGGGTGCCAGGCGAAGGCCTCGTTGTTGACGCGCAGCCACTCGGTGTCGACGTGCCCGGCACCGAAGGCCTCGGCCGCCGCAGTGTAGTCCAGGACCTGAAGACCCTCCTCCCCGACGGTGGCGAGCGCCTCGTCGCGCCCGGCGAGCAACGCCTCACGGCGCTCGGCACCAGAGCAGTCGACCGACATCTTCAGCAGTTCACGGGTGGTCCGTGCACCCCGCCCGTCGGCGAACCCCTTCGCCGACTCCAGGTCGCCGTGCGACCAGACGCTGAGCTGAAGCTCCACGTCGATGTGCCGGGCGATCTCGCGCAGCATGCCCGTCGCCACGCCGCGCCGGCGCACGTCCGGACGCACCGCCAGCTCGGCGACGTAGGACGAGTTGACGGAGACCACGCCGACGACCGTGTTCTCCCCGCCGTCCCCGCCGGCGACCTCGGCGACGAGGTGGCGATAACCCTCCGTCCCGTCCAGCGAGCGCAGGAACGCCTCGCTGTAGGCGGGCACACCGTCGGCGTCCTCCACCGCGGCGAGCAGTGCGTCGATGCCCTCGCGCAGCGGTGCGTCCTGCCCCGGGACGAACTCGCGGTGTACGGGGTCCACCCTGCCTGTGTCCGGTGTCTGGTCGGTCTCGTTCGTGCTCATCGTCGTCCTCTCCTCGGACTGTTTCGGGGGCTGTTTCGGGGCTGTCTCAGGCCCCATCCAGTTCCACTGCCTTGTAGCCCACGTTACGCACCGTGGCGATGACCTTCTCGTACTCGTGGCCGAGCTTGGCGCGCAGGCGACGCACGTGCACGTCCACCGTGCGGGTGCCGCCGAAGTAGTCGTAGCCCCACACGTCCTGCAGCAGCTGCTCGCGGCTGAACACCCTGCCGGCGTGCTTGACCAGGAAGTACAGCAGCTCGAACTCCTTGTACGTCAGGTCCAGCGGGCGACCCTCCACCCGGGCGACGTAGGTGACCTCGTCGACTATCAGCCCGCCGATCGTGGCGACCTGGCTGTCCTCGGCCTCCTCGACGGGCACCGGACGGCGGGTCATCAGCATGCGCAGGCGGGCGTCGACCTCGGTGGGCGTGGCGGAAGGGAGGAGGAAGTCGTCCACCGCCCAGGAGCCGTCCAGCGCGATCACGCTGGTCTCCTCGATGGCCACGGACACCGGCAGCGTGGGGTACGCCGCGGCGACGGAACGGCACAGGTCGCGGGCGCCGAGCAGGTTGGCGCCGGTGACGTCGATCATCACGACCTCCGCGCCGCTGATCTCCTTCACCGAGGACGGTGCGGGACGCAGGATGACCACCTCGTGGGACAGCAGTGCCAGCGACGGAAGCACCTCTGAAACGTCGTCCTTGTCAGAGAGCACGGTCAGTTTCAAGGCCGTCGTCCTTCCTTCGGTGTGACTTCGCCGGGACCGTTGCGTCCCGGCACCGTCACCACTTTACACCGGCCGGACCTGCATAATCTCGGTGACCGACCACCGCAACAGCCTCGAAACGAATCCGTAACATTTCGCACATTCGGCCCCACCCCCGCCACTTTGTATGCTGGGGCGGTGACCGAGACCACCGAAACCCCCGCCTCAGGACGAGACGACGGCCAGGACGCAGGACAGGACGCAGGACGCAGCGAGCGCCGTCAGGGTCGTCAGGGTCGCAGCCCGCGCCGCCGCGCGGTCACCGTCCTGCTCGTCGTGGTCGCCGTCCTCGCCGCCACCGTGGGCGCGGCCGTCGTCGCCGACAGCCTGGTCGCCGCGCGGGTGGAGAAGAGGATCTCCGACCGCATCTTCGAGGAGGCGAACCTGGCCACCCCGCCGCACGTGCAGGTGACCGGGACGCCCTACCTCGCGGCCGTGTTCACCCACGAGGTGCCGTCGATCCAGGTGGAGTCCACCGACGTGGAGATCCCCGGCTTCGGCCGTGTCACCGTGTCGTCGTCCGCCACGAAGATCACCCTCGGCAAGGACGCGGTGCTCTCCGGCGACTTCACCGACGCCCCCGCCCGCGAGGTGTTCACCCGTGTGCAGATGGACACCGTGGAACTCGGCGAGCGCATGGGCATCGACGACCTCGGACTGGCCTCGCAGGACAACTCCTCGCCCACCGGCGGCTGGGAGACCGAGGGCTACCTCTCCGGCACCCCCGACGGGCTGTCCGAGGAGGACTCGGGACGTTACGAGGTGGGTGTCCGCCTGCGCGTGTGGCAGGGCGACGTGTACCTCAGCCCCACCGAGATCACCGACACCCCGCACTCCACCGCGCCGGAGGATCTCGACGACGAGCTGACCGAGCAGGTCCTCGACGCCTTCACCCTGGAGATGCCCGGGGAGAACCTGCCGTTCCGCAGCCCGCCGCGGCGCGTGTACACCGCCGGCGGCACCCTGTTCATCGAGGCGGAGCAGAACTACACGCGGGTGAGCGTGGCCGACCTGGCGCCGAGCTCCGGCCCGTTGGACGAGGACGAGCAGGCCGGACTGTAGTTCCCCCGCTCCAGATCCCCGCTCCGCTTCCGGTCCCGCCGCGGGCGGACCGGTACGCTGTCACACATGACTAGCGAGAACCCCATCTCCGGTAACGAGGCCGTCGCCCGCGCGGAGGAACAGTCCAAGCAGACCGCCGGACGCAACATCCCCACCCTCGGTGACCTGCCCGTCGCCGAGGACACCGCCAACCTGCGTCAGGGCCCGAACCTGCACGACGGGCTGTTGGCTCTGCTGCCGCTGGTCGGCGTGTGGCGTGGCGAGGGCCACGCCTCCCCCGTCGGCGGCTCCGAGGACTACGCCTTCGGCCAGCAGATCGTGTTCGCCCACGACGGCGAGAACTACATCAGCTACAGCTCCCGCATCTGGCGGCTCGACGACGACGGCGAGGCCACCGGCCAGGACATCCGGGAGACCGGTTTCCTGCGCATCAGCGACAACGACGACATCGAGTTCCTCACCGTGCACAGCACCGGTGTGGTCGAGGTGATGTACGGCCGCCCGCGCAACGAGCGCGCCTGGCAGCTGGAGAGCGCCTCCACGCTGGCCTCGGAGACCGGCCCGCGCAACTTCGGCCCCGGCAAGCGCCTCTACGGCCTGATGCCGAACAACAACCTCGGCTGGGTCGACGAGCGCGCCGAGAACGGTGGCAGCGGGGAACTTACCCCGTGGATGTCCGCCGAGCTCAGCCGCGTGATCGGTTAATCACCGGGTCGCGGCCTCCACGGCGAGCGCCTCGACCTCGTCGGCCTGCTCCGGGCGCGGCAGCGACCGCCCGTCGATCTCGGTGACCCGGGCGTGGATGCGCACCGAGGACACCAGCCACACCCCGTCGGCCTCCCGCAGGTCCGCCACGGTAAGCGGCTCCTGTGCCACCTCCCAGCCACGCTCGCCGGCCAGCTCGAAGAGCGAGGCCTGGGTGGTGCCGGGCAGGACGCCGGCCTGCTGGGTCGGCGTCACCATCCTGCGCCCCGTCACCGCGACGACGGTGGACGTGGGCCCCTCCAGGACGCGGTCGTCGTCGCCGTTGAAGATCACGTCGTCCAGTCCCTGGGACGCCGCATGGCGCAACGCGGCCATGTTCATCGCGTAGGACAGCGTCTTCGCCCCGACCAACGCCCACGGCGAGTCCTCGGAGACGCTCAGGCTGAAACCACGGTGCGCGGTCAACACCCGCACCCCGTCCCGCCGTTGACGTACCGCGGTGGCGGACTCCCCGCTGACCGTCACCCACCCGGTGACCTGACCGGTGGACTCACGGCCACGCGAGTACATCCACCGCAGGGCGGCCTCCCCGCCCCCCTGGTCCTCCCAGGAGGACAAGGCCATGTCGGTGGCCTGCAGCCACCGGTCGGTGTCCGGTGCGGGCAGGTCCAGCAGCGCCGCGCCACGCACGAAACGGTCAAGGTGCAGGTCCAGGTTGCGCACCCGCCCGGAGCGCACCATGAGGGTCTCGAAGATGCCGTCGCCGCGGCGTGCGGCGAGGTCGTCGAGGTGGATCACCGGCACCGTCGGGTCGATCAGCTGCGGCGGGGCGTCGGAGGCCGGACGCACGTCCACCGCCACGTCCTTTGTGTCGTCCATGGTGTTCTCTGTGGTGCTGTCGGCGCTCATGGCGACCAGTCTAGATGCCGCCTGCCAGACCGTGTGCCAGACCGTGTGCCTGACCGTGTGCCTGACCGTGTGCCTGACAAGGAGGGCACTTCGGTACTAGGGTGGGGTACGTGAGTCAGACGCACAGCCCCCTGGCCGACCACGTCCCAGGGGCAAGCACGGAAGACGGTTCAGGTCTCGACGCGCACCGGCCCCTCCTGGCGGCCACCGCGCGCCACTACGGAAGGCCACTGATCGAGCAGTCGACGGTGGACGAGGGAGACACCGGCCTCATCGACGGCTGGTCGCACACCGCCGTCCTGGTCACCGGGCCGGAGGCGGCCACCTGGCTGAACAACCTGATCTCCCAGAAGGTCGACGCGATCGGCGTCGGCCAGACCACCAACGGCCTGATACTGGACATCCAGGGACGCGTGGAGCACGCCTTCGGCATCGCCGCGGTGGACACCGACACCCTCCTGCTGGACGCCCCGGGCGACTCCGACCCCGCCGCCCTCGCCGACTTCCTGTCGAAGATGGTCTTCTGGGCACAGGTCGAGGTCACCACGCCGGAACTGGCCCTGATCAGTGTGGTCAACCCGGCGTCCTCCCCCGCCGCGCAGGCGGGCACCGGCGCGCCGGAGGGACTGGACGGCCTGGACGGCAGCGCCGCGTCCGGGGTCCGGTACTGGGCGACGCGTACCCTCGGCGGCCACGCGGTGACCGACCTGTGGGTCGACGTGTCGACCGTGACGCAGGTGTGGGACACCCTGGCGTCCACCGGTGCGCGCCCCGTCGGCGGCTGGGCGGCGGACGCCCTGCGCATCCGCGACCGCCGGCCGCTGCTCGGCGTCGACACAGACGAACGCCTCATCCCCCACGAAGTGCCCGGATACATCGGCGGCGACACCCCCAGCGCCCACAGCGCGACCCAACTCGCCCGCGCCGACGACGGGCCCACGTCCTCCGCCGTGCACCTGAACAAGGGCTGCTACCGCGGGCAGGAGACGGTGTCACGCGTGCACAACCTCGGCCGCCCGCCGCGCCAGCTCGTGGTGCTGCAGCTCGACGGCTCCGGCCACTCCCTGCCAGAGGTCGGTGCGGCGGTCACCGCCGGCGGGCGCAGCGTGGGACGCATCGGGCTGACCGTGCAGGACGCCGAGGAGGGTCCGGTGGCCCTGGCGCTGGTGAAACGCCAGGTCATCGAGAAACTCGCGGCCGACCGGGAGTCCGGGGAGAACAAGACCCCGGCATTGAGTGTGGACGGGGTGGACGCGGCCGTGGACCCCGACGACATCGTCGTCGACAACACGGTCCGGCCCGGCCGCGCGGCCGTGAACAAGCTGAAGGGAAAAATCTGACCGGCGTTCACCTGCGATGACGATGCTGACGGGCAATTCAGGGCGGGTCTGTTTCTGACAACTGCGCCCTCACCCGCTATGGTGGGGACAGAACAGAATCACTGAAAGATGCGAGAGCAGCTCAAATCCCTGGCTGCTCCATTGACAACCCGAGGGGGTCAGGCCATGGGTCGCGGCCGTGCCAAGGCAAAGCAAACCAAGGTTGCCCGTCAGCTCAAGTACAGCTCTCCAGACATGGATCTCGAGAGTCTCCAGCGTGAGCTGTCCACTGAGAGTGGGCATTCCACCGAGGACGATTACGAGGAGTGGGACGACTGGAGCGCCGAGGAGGACGAAGGCCGCTGACGGTCATCTCCGTCCCCTCCCCGCAGTGAACGCCGGTGCCCGGGCCCGGTCCACGTCATGAACCGATGACGTGGACGGGCCCGGTCGCCGGTTTTCGCGTGCCCTAGATAGACAAGCACCGGACAAGCACCGGACAAGCGTCAGGGGCCAAGATCGAGCGTGGGATGTTTGAACCCGATGATTCAACCATCCCACGCTCGATCTTGGCCCCTCTGGCTGCGGCGCTTAGGTGCGGGCGCGGGCGCTTAGGTGCGCGGGTGCTCCCCCACGAGCTCGGCACGCACGGCGGCACCGTTCTCCGAGCCGTCCTCGGCGGCCAGGCGGACGTGGCCGAGCTTCCAGGCGTCGATGTGGCGGGCGGTGAGCATCGCCAGGGCGCGCTCCGCATCGTCCTCACCGACGACGGCGACCATGCCGACTCCCATGTTGAAGGTCTTCTCCATCTCCTCCTGCGACACCTTGCCCAGCTGGGCGATGGTGCGGAAGACCGGCGCCGGCTCCCAGGACCCACGGTTGAGCTCGGCGACGAGGCCCTCCGGGATCACGCGGGCCAGGTTCGCCGCCAGGCCACCACCGGTGACGTGGGAGTAGGTGTGCACGTCGCACTCCGAGGCGAGCGCCAGGCAGTCGAGCGCGTAGATCTTCGTCGGCTCCAGCAGCTCCTCGCCGAGGGTGCGTCCGAAGTCGGACACGTAGCCGTCCAGCGCCAGGCCGGCCTTCTCCAGCAGGACGTGGCGCGCCAGGCTGTAGCCGTTGGAGTGCAGGCCGGAGCTGGCCATGCCGATGACCACGTCGCCGTGACGCACGCGGTCCGGGCCGAGCAGCTTGGCCTCCTCGACCACGCCGACGGCGGTAGCGGAGACATCGTACTCGCCCGGCTCCATCAGGCCCGGGTGCTCGGCGGTCTCGCCGCCGAGCAGGGCGCAGCCGGCGTCGATGCAACCGGCGGCGATGCCGGAGACGATCTCGGCGACGTGCTCGGGCACGACCTTGCCGATGGCGATGTAGTCCTGCAGGAACAGCGGCTCCGCGCCGCAGACGACCAGGTCGTCGACGACCATGGCCACCAGGTCACGTCCGATGGTGTCGTGCTTGTCCATCGCCTGCGCCACCGCAAGCTTCGTGCCGACTCCGTCGGACCCGGAGGCCAGCAGCGGCTTCTCGTAGTCCCCCAGGGCGAACAGGCCGGCGAAGCCGCCGAGACCTCCCCTGACCTCGGGTCGGGTCGCCTTCTTGGCGATGGGTGCGAACAGCTCGACGGCGCGGTCGCCGGCCTCGATGTCCACGCCGGCGGCCGCGTAGCTCGCGCCTCCGGAACTGTCGCGGGGATCGGTCTGGTCTGTCAAAGTAATTCGCCTTCACTCGCGGTGATCGTCGTGCAGGAAGTTCTTGCGTTGAACCGAACCCAGCCTACCCGGTGCCACCAGCGACCGACGTACTCAGACACCCCGGACGACCGGCAGCCAGTGCGATACGTCACCCGCGTGAGCCCCGGACACCTCCGCGCCCGCGGCCACGGCACCGTCCAGGTCGATGAGACCGCCGGCCAGACGCAGCCAGGTGAGCGCATCGCACTGCACCACGTTCGGCGGCGTCCCCCGCCGGTGCACCGACCCCTCGACGCACTGCGCCGCCGCGAACGGCGGCACCCTGACCTCGACACTGTGCCCCGGGGCGTCCTGCTCGAGCTGGGCGACGCTCAGCCGCACGGCGGCGGCGACGACGCTGCGCGACGGGCGCGGGACGTCCTGCGGGTCACGTGCCCACGGCCACACCTCCACCATCGCGGAGCGCAGCGCTGCGGGGTCTGTCGTCTTCGTCGGCCTCGGTGACATGCCCCCGATGATACGGGGAGTGCACGGGGATGGAATGCGGCACTGGCGGGGACTGTAGTATGGCGGTGTTCACCAGTGAGACGAAAGGCAGATTGTGGCAGTTACAGGGGCAGACGAGCAGGAACGGGCGCTGCAGCCGGAGACGACGCTGCGCTTCATGGCTGCGCCGACCGACGTCCTCATGCAGGGGGCACGGGGCGTCCACGGCGGTCGTGTCCTGGAGTGGATCGACAAGGGGGCCTACGCCTGCGCCGTCGGCTGGTCCGGCGCGTACTGCGTGACCGCCTACGTGGGGCACATCCACTTCACCCGGCCGATCCCCTCGGGCCACATCGTCGAGGTGCGCTCACGCATCGTCTACACCGGACGCTCCTCGATGCACATCGTCAACGAGGTGCTCTCCGCCGACCCGCGTGAGGGCGTGTTCACCCGCGCCTGCGACTGCCTGGTCATCTTCGTCGCCATGGACGAGAACCGGAAGTCCATGCCCGTGCCGCACTTCGAGCCGGGCTCCGAGGCCGGCCTGCGGGTGCAGGAGGCGGCCCTGTCGCGCGTGCAGCTGCGCAAGGCCATCGAGGAGGAGATGCTCAAGCAGAGCTACTCCTCCGACCCTGCCGCCACCACCGCCCCGCGGATGACGCACCGCTTCATGGCCAAGCCCACCGACGTGAACTGGGGCGGCAACGTCCACGGTGGCACGGCGATGGAGTGGATCGACGAGGCGGCGTCCGCCTGCACCTCGGCCTGGACCGGGGAGCGCACCGTGGCGGTCTACGCCGGCGGTTTCCGCTTCTACCGTCCCGTGCACATCGGCGACCTCGTGGAGGTCGAGGCCCGCGTGATCCGCACGGACGTGCGCAGCATGTCGGTCTCGGTGCACCTGCGCGCCGGCGACCCGCGTGAGGGCACCGGCAACCTCCCCGTCGGCATCCACGCCTCGATGACGTACATCGCCACCGACATCGACGGCAACCCCCTGGCCGCCCGGCAGTTCACCCCCACCACGCCGGAGGACAAGCGACTGTCCCAGCACGCCGCCACGCTGCGCGAACTGCGTACCAAGTACCGGCCCATGCCCCTGGTGGACCCGCTGCGCGACGAGAGCCAGTACCCGATGAACTGATCAGACGAAGTAGTCGACTCCCATGACCTGGTAGTCGCCGTCTATCTCGAGCAGCATCACGTTTCCACGGGTCTCATCGTCTCCGTCCACGACACCCACCACGTTCATGCTGTCTACCTCTTCCCGGGTAAACCCTTCCTCCTCGATGCCCTCATAGAGCTCTTCCGGATCCTCCATGATGTTCAGCTTGAGCTGGTCGATGGTGATCACGGTGTCCCCTGCCCGGAAGTCACTGCCTCCAAAGTAGGAGTCGAGCCCGACGAAGGACTGACCGTCCTCGAGCCCGAAACTGTTCATTACCTCGTCGCGGGACTGGGAGACCGAATTCTCCGTGACCCAGTCGCGCAGGTCCTCCTCGCCCTCCTGCGAGAGCATGTCGTCGACTACCGACTTCGAGGCCTTGTAGGGGTCACCCCCGCCGAACAGGCCCAACGCCCACCCCGCCAGGCCCACGACAACCGCGGTGACCACGGCGGTGATGCCGATCGCCAGGATATTGGACTGCTTGAAGGAGTCCTGGACCTGGTGGCCTGCAGCGGACGCCTTGCCGCCGGCGGTGCGGGCGAACTGGCCCGCGTGCTGTTGGAACTGTCCTGCCCCACCGGACGCTGCGCCGGACGTCGCGCCGGCAGGCGCTGTCGCGTCGCCGGTGTTGAGCGCGGCCAGCTCGCGGAGGGAGACCACGTCGATCTCCGGTGCCGACGGATCGTCGAGCCGCTGGTCGTAGAGGGAGCGCCGGGTCTCGTCGCCGAGGATCGCGCGTGCGGTGGAGAGCTGGTCCTGGAGTCCCGCATCGTCTGCGGGCACCTGCGCCAGTCGACCGTCGAGCTCCGTGCCGAGTTCCGCCGGCGAGGACTGCCGGGAGAGCCCGAGTGACTGGTAGAGGTCATAATGTGCCATGAGTGGTTTCTCTTTCTTCGAGTGGGGCGCGTCGACTAGCGGAAATTGGATGCGTTGATGACGTTGAAGATCTTGAGATCCCCGCCCTGCTCGATGATCGCGACCATTCCCTTGTAGTCGCCCGAGCTGTCCGCGATCCCGACGATCCGGCGTGATTTGGCCTCTTCCTCGGAGAACCCGTCATCGACGAAGGACTCGAAGTCAGCTCCACCACCCAGAACCGCCATGTGCTCCGGATTGATCGAGGTCTGCGCGTGAAGGCCGCCACCTGAGAACAGCGAGTCCATACCGCTGAACGAACTGCTGCGGCCCTCCCCGACGTTCATCGCCTGCATCAGCTCATCCCGGTACTGGTAGGTAGTATTCTCCCGCAACCAGGTACGGAGCTCGTCGGAGTCCGAGTGGTCGAGCATGTCGTCCACCAGCGCGATGGCGTCCGGATCGTCCTGCTGCCCGGAGTCCCCGCCCGTCAACGCGCCGAGTCCCCAGCCGACCAGCAGGACGACCACGGCGGTGACCACCGCGGTGATGCCGATGGCCAGGCCCTTGGACTGGCGGAACGAGTCCTGGACCTGACGGCCGGCGGCACCCGCCTTGTCGCCGGCGTTGCGGGCGAACTGGCCTGCCTGCCCCTGCTGCCCCTGCTCTCCCTGCTGTCCCGCCGGAGGTCCGACGTCGAGCGCAGCGAGCTCCTTCAGCGACGCCACGTCGATGTCCTCGGCGTTCGGGTCGCCGAGCCTCTGGTCGTACAGCGAGCGCCGGGTATCGTTGCCGACGACCGCGCGTGCGGTGGTCAGCTCGTCGAGCGCCGCAGCATCGTCCTGCGGTGTCGCGGCCATCCGGTCGGCGAGAACCCGGTCCAGCTCCCCCGTGGGAGCGCTCCGGTCCAGCCCCAGGGACTGGTAGATGTCATAGTGTGCCATGAGAATTCTTCCCTCGTGAAACGTAGGATGCCATGCTGGCACCCAGTGAAGTCAGTGGAAGGTTATCAACAACACATATAAAAAGAACCCGCCGTGGGGAGATTTCCCCACGGCGGGTCTCAGAACCTGGCGGTGCCGAGCTACTCCACCACGGAGTTCGCTCCCACGGCGTGGCTGAACAGGGACGGCAGCGTGCCCTCCCAGGCAGCCTTCGCCTCGGTGACCGGCAGCGAGAACTCCGCGCCGGCGGTGGTCACGGCGATCGTGGCGTCCTGCGAATCCTCCACGGAGACGCTGGAACCGATGCGGCTGACCGGCACACCGTTGTCGGCGAACACAGCCTCGACCTTGTCCACGGCCGAGGGGTCGGAGGCGTCCACGGCGACGAGCACGCGCGTGGCGGTCTCGGAGAACAGCCCGGTGAACACGTCGGCGACAGCCTCACCGGTGGTCGCGTCGGACGCCAGCGCGGCCAGCGGGTCCACGGAGACAGACGCGCCGGACTGCACCGCGTACTCCACGACCGCCTGGGACAGGCCGCCCTCGGAAAGGTCGTGGGCCGAGGCGACGGCGCCCCGCAACTGACCCATGGCCGTACCGAGCTTCTGCTCGGCACCCAGGTCCACCGTCGGCGGCATTCCGGCCAGGGTGGAGTGGGCGACCTGCTGCCAGATCGAGCCACCGAGTTCGTCGGAGGTCTCCGCGCCGGCGAGCAGCAGCACGTGGTCGCCACCGGTCGGGCGGGTGGGGATGCGGGTGGCGACGTCGTCGATGGTGCCGAGCACGGCGATCACCGGGGTGGGCAGGATCGCCTCGGAACCGGTCTGGTTGTAGAAGCTCACGTTGCCGCCGGTGACCGGCACCGCCAGCTCGGCACAACCGTCGGCCAGGCCGTGGACGGCCTCGCGGAACTGCCACATCACGCCGGCGTCCTCCGGGGAGCCGAAGTTCAGGCAGTTCGACACCGCCACCGGGGTCGCGCCGGTGACCGAGACGTTGCGGAACGCCTCGGCCAAGGCCAGGCGGGCACCGGTGTTCGGGTCGAGCTTGGTGTAGCGACCGGACGCGTCGGTGGCCACGGCGATGCCGCGGCCGGTCTCCTCGTCGATGCGCAGCACTCCGGCGTCGGCGTCCTTCGCGAGCACGGTGTTGCCGCGCACGTAGCGGTCGTACTGCTCGGTGATGAAGGCGCGCGAGCACAGGGCGGGCGACGCCGCCAGGTCCAGCACGGTGCGGCGCAGCTCGTCGACCGAGGTCGGACGGGCCAGGCCGGGCTCGACGGTGAGCGCGTCCTGGAAGTCCGGGCGGGCGACGGGGCGGTCGTAGACCGGGCCCTCGTCGGCCATGGTGGCGGCGTCGGCGTCGACGACGATCTCGCCACGGTGCTCGATGACCAGGTGGTCGCCGTCGGTGACCTCACCGAGGTCGGAGGCGATGACCTCCCACTTCTCGCACACGGCCATGAACGCGTCCACGTTGTCCGGGGTGACCACGGCCATCATGCGTTCCTGCGACTCCGAGGAGAGGATCTCCGCGGCGGTCATGCCCTCGGCACGCAGGTGCACCTTGTCCAGGTTCACGTGCATGCCACCGTCGCCGGCGGCGGCGAGCTCGGCGGTGGCGCAGGACAGGCCCGCGCCGCCGAGGTCCTGGATACCGACGACCACGCCGGCGTTGTACAGGTCGAGGCAGCACTCGATGAGCACCTTCTCGGCGAAGGGGTCGCCGACCTGCACGGCCGGCAGCTTGCGCTCGGCACCCTCCTCGAAGGTGTCGGACGCCAGGACGGACACGCCGCCGATGCCGTCCAGCCCGGTACGCGAGCCGAAGAGGATGACCCGGTTGCCGACGCCGGAGGCGAAGGCGAGCTTCAGGTCGTCACTCTTGAGCGTACCCACGCACAGCGCGTTGACCAGCGGGTTACCCGCGTAGGACGCATCGAAGACCGTCTCGCCGCCGAGGTTGGGCAGCCCCAGGCTGTTGCCGTACCCGCCGACGCCGGCGACGACGCCGGGCAGCACCCGCTGGGTGTCCGGGGCGTCCGCCGCGCCGAAGCGCAGCTGGTCCATCACCGCGACCGGGCGGGCGCCCATGGCCATGATGTCGCGGACGATGCCGCCGACACCGGTGGCCGCGCCCTGGTAGGGCTCCACGTAGGACGGGTGGTTGTGGGACTCGACCTTGAAGGTCACGGCGTTGCCGTCGCCGATGTCGATGACGCCGGCGTTCTCGCCGATGCCGGCGAGCATCTTCGACTTCATCTCCTCGGTGGTGGTCTCACCGAAGTAGCGCAGGTGCGCCTTGGAGGACTTGTAGGAGCAGTGCTCCGACCACATCACCGAATACATCGCCAGCTCGGCGTCGGTGGGACGCCTGCCGAGGATGTCACGGATGCGCTGGTACTCGTCGGGCTTCAGGCCCAGTTCTGCCCACGGCTGGTCCAGGTCCGGGGTGGCGGACGCCTGGGCGACGGTGTCGTTCAAGTCAGTCATGTGCTGTATCTCCTCAGGCTGCCACGGTGCCGACGGCGGACAGGAACATCTCCAGGCCGTCCAACGACGGCCCGGTCAGGGTCTCCACGGCGTGCTCCGGGTGCGGCATCAGGCCCACGACCCGCCCGTCGGCGGAGCTGATCCCGGCGATGCCGTTGACCGAACCGTTGTAGTTGTCGGTGTAGCGGAAGACCACCCGGCCCTCCGCCTCGAGCTCGGCGACGGTGTTCGCCGAGGCCTGGAAACGGCCCTCCCCGTGCTTCGACGGGATGATGATGCGCTGCCCGGCGTCCAGCGAAGACGTCCACGCCGTGTCGGCGTTGACGACCTCGAGCTCGGCGTCGGTGCAGTGGAAGTGCAGGCCCTGGTTACGGGTCAGCGCCCCGGGCAGCAGCCCGGACTCGGTGAGGATCTGGAAGCCGTTGCAGATGCCCAGCACCGGCATGCCGGCGGCGGCCTTCTCGACCACCGAGCGCACCACCGGCGCCTGGGCGGCGATCGCCCCGGAACGCAGGTAGTCACCGTAGGAGAACCCGCCGGGGACGACGACGGCATCGACGTCCTTCAGGTCGGCGTCCGCGTGCCACAGCTCCACGGCCTCGGCACCAGCGATGCGCACCGCGCGGGCGGCGTCCACGTCGTCCAGGGTGCCGGGGAAGGTGATGACCCCGATGCGCGCGCTCACTCGGTGACCTCAGCGGATACGACCTCGTAGTCCTCGATCACCGTGTTGGCGAGCAGGGTGGAGGCGATGCGGTCCAACTCCTCGGCGGAGACGGAGCCGTCCACCTCCAGCTCGAAACGCTTGCCCTGACGGACATCCTCGACGCCTGAGACGCCGATGCGTCCCAGGGCACGAACGACGGCCTGTCCCTGGGGATCCAGGATCTCGGCCTTGGGCATGACATTGACTACGACACGTGCCACTGGGTTTCCTCTTGTTTCCTTGCTGCTAGCTGTAGGTGGGGAACAAGGCACCACCATACCGGGTGGCCCGGACATCGCGAACCGGCGGGCGCGGGGTCCCCCTCGGAACAGCAGGTCAGGAAACCTGATCAGTCCAGCAGCTCCGTGGCACCCATCCGGTCGAGCTCCCAGGCGGTCTCGAAGGCGGACTGGTGCCACTTCTCGTAGCGCCCCGACACTCCCCCGTGACCGGAGGTCATGTCGGTCTTCAGCAGGAAGTCACCGGTTTCGCCGTCGACCTCGCCGGCGACCTCGCGCAGCTTCGCGATCCACTTCGTGGGCTCGACGTAGAGCACGCGGGTGTCGTTGAGCCCGCTGATCGCCAGGATCGGCGGGTAGGCCTGCGCGGTCACGTTCTCGTACGGCGAGTAGGTCGCCATGTAGTCGTACACCTGCGGATCGTGGTACGGGTCGCCCCACTCCTCCCACTCCGTGACCGTCAACGGCAGTTCCGGCATGAGGATGCTGGTCAGGGGGTCGACGAAGGGGACCACGGCCTCGATACCGGCGAAGCGGTCCGGTGCCATGTTCGCCACCGCGCCCATCAGCAGCCCACCGGCGGACCCGCCCTCGGCGACCATCTGCTGCGGCGTGGTGATGCCGGCGGCGATGAGATCGTCCGCCACCGCGATGAAGTCGGTGAAGGTGTTGGTCTTGTTCAGCTCCTTGCCCTGCTCGTACCAGGTGCGTCCCATCTCCCCGCCCCCGCGGACGTGGGCGACGGCGTAGACCACGCCGCGGTCGAGCATCGACAGGCGGAACACCGAGAAGTACGGGTCCATGCTGGCCTCGTAGGAGCCGTAGCCGTACAGCAGCACCGGGTTGCCCGTGTCGAGGGAGACGTCGGTGCGGTGCACCAGGGAGACGGGGATGCGCGCCCCGTCCGGGGCATCCACCCAGCGGCGCGTGGCGGTGTAGCGGGAGCGGTCGAAGTCGCCGAGCACCGTCTGCTCGCGGCGCAGCGTGCGCTCACCGGTGCGCAGGTCGATCTCCCACACCTGCGCCGGGGTGACGTAACTGGTGTAACTGATGCGCAGCACCGGCGACTCCCACTCGGAGTTGCCGACGGTGCCGGCGGAGTAGATCTCCTCGTCGAACCCGATGGGCTCGAAGGTGCCCCAGCCGCCGGCGGCGTCGGAGACGTCCATCAGCGCCAGCTTCTCGATGGCGTTCTCGCGGGTGGCGAGCACGAGGTGGTCGGCGAAGCAGTCCACTCCCTCGACGCGCACGTC
The DNA here is from genome assembly GCF_052377495.1 of Corynebacterium sp. AOP36-E1-14. Taxonomy (NCBI): domain Bacteria; kingdom Bacillati; phylum Actinomycetota; class Actinomycetes; order Mycobacteriales; family Corynebacteriaceae; genus Corynebacterium; species Corynebacterium sp. AOP36-E1-14. The sequence goes on along the minus strand of NZ_JBQSWV010000024.1, from coordinate 4,295 downwards.
GTCGCGGTGGGCGACGACAACCTCGTAGGACGCCCCGTCGAAGCTGTCGATGGTCCCCAGCGGGTGGTGTCCGACCTCGCCGTTGGGCAGACCCTCGAGCTCCTCACGCACGACCAGCCAGGCGTCCTCGCCGCCGACGACCACGTGGTCGACGTCGTACTGCACGTCCTTCTCGCGGGGACGGATGCAGGTCAGCTCGCCCTCGGGGTCGCCCGTGGCCTCCGAGACGTCGAGGTACCACGTCTCCGAGGTGGTCTTCGAGGCGGTGGAGACCAGCAGGAAGCGCTCCGAACGGGTCACGCCGACACCGGTCCAGTACGCCTCGTCGTCCTCGCGGAAGACGCACACGTCCTCGCTCTCGGGGGTGCCGATACGGTGACGCCAGATCTCGTGGGGACGCCAGGCGTCGTCCACGCGCTGGTAGAAGAGGTGGTCGTCGCCCACCCACGTCGCGCCGTAGGCGACGCCCTCCAGGACGTCGTCCAGCAGGACGCCGTTGACCAGGTCCTTCACCCGCAGGGTGAAGCGCTCGTCGCCGACGGTGTCCGTGGAGTACGCCAGCAGCGTGCCGTCGAGCGTGATGCTCGCCGCGCCGAGGCTGAAGAACTCCTCGCCCTCGGCCAGGACGTTGCAGTCCAGCAGGACCTCCTCGCGGGCGGCGGGTTCCCCCGCCACGATCTCCGGCGGCGTCCACGCCGCGTCCGCGTCGGTGGTGTCCACCGGGATGCGGCACATCGTGGCGTAGCTCTTGCCCTCCTCCGTACGCGAGAAGTACCACCACTGCCCCGACCGCACCGGGACGGAGAGGTCGGTCTCCTGGATCCGCGACTTCACCTCCTCGAAGACCGCGTCCTCCAGGGGCTTGAGGTGGGCGGTACGGGCGTCGGTGTACGCGTTCTCGGCGGTGAGGTGCGCCAGGACCTCGGAATTGTCCTTGTCGCGCAGCCACTCGTAGTCGTCGACGACATCACGGCCGTGGAAGCTACGGGTGACGGGCTTCTTCTTGGCTACCGGTGGGTTCACATCCATGGGACACGATGGTAGACGCCCCACCCGACGCCGTTCACTCAGCGGTCGGTGCAGGTGCCGATCCAGTCGGCGAAGCGCTCCCCCGAGATGCGCTCGTAGGCGTCCACGTAGCGTTCGCGGGTGGCCTCGATGACCGGGCCGGGCAGCTCCGGCGGCGGGGTGCCGGCGTTGCGGTCCCACCCGGACTTCGGCCCGGTGAGCCAGTTGCGCACGTACTGCTTGTCGAAGCTGGGCTGGACCTTGCCCTCCTCGTAGGTGTCCGCCGGCCAGTAGCGCGAGGAGTCGGGTGTGAGGACCTCGTCACCGAGCACCAGGTTGCCCGCGGCGTCCAGACCGAACTCGAACTTCGTGTCCGCCAGGATGATGCCGTGCTCCGCGGCGATGCCGGACGCCTGGGTGTAGATCTCGATCGAGGCGTCGCGCAGCTCCTCGGCGCGCTCGCGTCCGAGGCTCTCCACGACGACGTCGAAGGAGACGTTCTCGTCGTGGTCGCCGAGCTCCGCCTTCGTCGCGGGGGTGAAGATCGGCTCGGGGAGCTTCGACGCCTCGGTCAGCCCCTCGGGCAGTTCCACTCCGCAGACCGTGCCGTTGTCCTTGTATTCAGCCAGGCCTGAACCGGTGAGGTAGCCACGGACCACACACTCGAAGGGCAGCATCTCCAGCTTGCGGCAGACCTGGGCGCGGCCCAGGGACTTCTGCGGGATGCGCTCGTCGTCGGCGGCGCCGGCGAGGTGGTTCGGGAAGTCGATCCGTCCGAAGAAGAAGTCGCTCATCGCGGTGAGGACCCGGCCCTTGTCCGGGATGGGGGTGTCCAGCACGAAGTCGAAGGCGGAGATCCGGTCGGTGGCCACCATGAGCAGGGTGTCCTCGTCGATCTCGTAGATCTCACGGACCTTCCCCGCGGAGAAGTGGGTGTAGTCGGACAAGTCAGGTCGCATGGCCTGCAGAGTCTAGCCCCCGTCCCCGTCAATCTCCACGCGCCCCCGTGGCGCCCGCGGCGGGGTGGGTCCGGAGGTGACAAATTTTTGTTTCACCATGCGAGACGCCACAGTTTCACTAGAATTCATTTCTTGACGTTTCCTGTACACCTCACGAAAGTGCCATCCATGAGAATCCGACCCCGTCGGGCACTGGCGGCGACCCTCACCGGGCTCGCTTTAGTGCTCACCACGACGGCGTGTGTGCCGGACCGGGACGACATCCCGTCCGACTACATCACGTTCTTCGGCGGCGAACCACAGAATCCGCTGCTCACGACCAACACCAACGAGAACAACGGCGGTGAGGTGCTACGCATGATGTACACCGGCCTCGTCGCCTACAGCCCGGAAGGCGAACCCTACAACGCCGTGGCCGAGGAGATCGACCCCAACGAGGACTCCTCCAGCTTCCACGTGACCCTGAAGGACGGCTGGGAGTTCTCCAACGGTGAACCCGTCACCGCCGCCAGTTTCATCGACGCCTGGAACTTCGGCGCGGACTCCTCCAACGCCCAGCTGGGCGCGGACTTCTTCTCAGCCATCGAGGGCTACGACGAGCTTGCCGCGGAAGGCTCCAGCACCACGGAGATGTCCGGGCTCACCGAGGTCAACGACCACGAGTTCACCATCGACCTCTCCGCACCGGACGCCTCCTTCCCCACCCAGCTCGGCTACATCGCCTTCGCCCCGCTGCCGCAGGTGGCCTTCGAGGACATGGACGCCTTCGGCAACCACCCCATCGGCAACGGGCCCTACGAGTTCGACGGGGACGGCGCCTGGCAGCACAACGTGTCCATCACCCTGAAGGCCAACGAGACCTACGCCGGGGAGAACAAGGCGAAGAACCCCGGCATCGCCTTCAAGCACTACTCCGACGTGGCCACCGCCTACGCCGACCTGCAGTCCGGCGACCTGGACCACATGCGTGAGAACGTCGGTCCCCGGGCGATGCCCAGCTACCGGGCGGACTTCCCGGACAGCAACGACGACGCGCCCTACGCCGCCATCCAGAACTTCACCATCCCCGAGTACCTCCCCGGTTTCCAGACCGACGAGGAGGGCCGGCTGCGGCGTGCGGCGATCTCCATGGCGATCGACCGGGATCTGATCATCGAGAAGCTCTTCTTCGACGGCCGCCAGGTTGCCGAGGACTTCGGTGCCCCGACCCTGGAGGGCGGCATCGCCGACATCCCCGGCAAGGAGGTCCTGACCTACCAGCCGGAGAAGGCGAGGGAACTCTGGGAGCAGGCCAACGAGATCAACCCCTACAGCGGCGACACCTTCCAGATCGCCTACAACGCCGACGGCGGCCACCAGCAGTGGGTCGAGGGCGTGACCAACAGCATCCGGCAGGTGCTGGGCATCAAGGCGTCCGGCAAGGCCTACCCCACCTTCCAGGCCCAGCGCGACGCGATCGTGAACCGCACCGTCGGCACCGCTTTCCGTGCCGGCTGGAACGCCGACTACCCGTCGATCTCGTCCTTCCTCGTCTCGAACTACCGCACCGGTGGCAGCTCGAACGACGGCGACTACTCCGACCCGGAGTTCGACGACCTGCTGGCCAAGGCGTCCGCCTCCCCGGACTCCACCGCGGCCCAGCCCTACTACGACCAGGCGCAGGCCGTCCTCATGCAGGACCTCCCCCAGATCCCGCTCTGGTACTACTCCGCGACCACGGCGTGGAACCCTGACCTGCACGGCGTGCAGACGAACTGGCAGGGAATGCCCGTCTACACCGACATCACGAAGGACGGTGAGTGACCGTGTGGTGGTACCTCGGTAAACGCCTGCTCCAGCTCATCCCCGTCTTCTTCGGGGCCACGTTCCTCATCTACGCGATGGTCTTCCTCATGCCGGGCGACCCGGTGCTCGCGCTGGCCGGCGACAAGGCCGCCGAACCGGCCGTCCTCGACCAGATCCGCGCCGACTACAACCTGGACAAGCCCTTCCTGGTCCAGTACTTCCTCTTCATCGGCGGCTTCTTCACCGGTGACATGGGCACCACGTTCTCCGGACGTGCCGTCACCGAGGTCCTCGCCGAGACCTTCCCGATCACCATCCGGCTGGCACTGATGGCCCTGGTCATCGAGGCGGTCATGGGCATCGTCTTCGGCCTGATCGCCGGACTGCGCAAGGGCTCCTGGTTCGACTCGACCCTGCTGGTCGTGTCCCTGTTCATCATCGCCGTGCCGACCTTCGTCATCGGCTTCGTCGGACAGTTCCTCTTCGGCATCAAGTGGGGCGTGGTCCCACCGACCGTGGGTTCGGACGGCTCGTTCAGCCGTC